>NZ_JBPLBA010000114.1:0-90100 GCF_054039375.1 Desulfomarina sp.
AAAATTATAGTAAAAATGAGAACCGGCGGTGCCAGCAATAAATCAATATTCAGCAGACTGAAGGCGAACAGAATGGACAGAAAAGCATGGGAAGTTAATGATATCAGGCCTTATCCCTGGACTGTGCTTCTCAAACCACTGCGGAAAATCAGCCAATGGGTCGTCAAATAAAAAAAGGCGAAAGATAAATTCTTCCGCCTTTTTTTATTTTCCAAATTTCCTTAATTCTCTATGTCGTCTTTTTACGTCTCAAACGAAGACCTGTCACTCCGACCAAACCGGCACCAAAAAGAATCATGGTTGCAGGTTCAGGAACCTCATTGTTGATATTGATAGAAGTGTCAATTCTAAAATGTGATTCCGTTGTGTGACGTTCCGCAAAAAAGAAGTCAAAGTCATAATCATTCCCAATAGTCAGTCCAAGCGTATCAAGATCAACAGATCCTGTCAACATGGTATGTACACCACCAAGATCCATTACTAACTGATTATCAATAAAGACCCAGACATCATCGTCTCCGGAAAAGGTGAATGTTTCTCCACCCTGATAAGTGAAATCCGAATGAATTTCATATGTAAAGAAAAAATTATCAGGATCCCCCGGTGCAGTAAGTGGGAAAAAGGTCATATCAGAAAATGTGTAAACATTCGGATCCGATGTAATAGTGTTATCCAATGTAATTGTGTATGATGAAGTTGTATTTACACCGGGTACATCATTATACCACTGATTGAAATTGGCAGCTCCTGTCGTTGTAAGAGTTCCGGCTCCACCGGCATATACAGGTTTTCCGTCTACACCCAGAGTGTTTGCCACAATACCCGGATCAACACCTATGACATATTGAAAGTCAGGATGAGAGGATTCGAAATCCCGCAGAGTTCCCGTTAAATTAATTGTACCTGCACTGACAAAACTGCAGGCAGCCAATGTCACAGCCCCCATGGAAATTAAAGTTAACAGTGTTTTTTTCATATCAATCTCCTGTAACTATGAATTTTTCATTTTCTTTTCTTATAATGAAAATGAAGAAAAATTCTCTTGCATACTTATATGCAATTTTCAAGCCACAAAGATCTGAAAAGGTCAATTTTTAACACAACCAAAACAACCACTACAATTATTTCACAATAACCTTTTGATTTTAAACATGTTAACAGTGACCATCAGCTCAACTCGTCCAAACTGCCTGTTCCCAGAATTTTTTTATACCAGCAGCAATTTCATGTCTTTTTTACGCCAATATATCAGTTAGATATGTGTTTAATTAAAAGTTTTAGATTTTATCATTTCTGCATATGAGAGTTTTTGTTCAAAAATACCCAGAAATTTTTACGGGTATATTTTATGCCTATATTTTACAAACAGAGAAGGATAATTCCGGATTTACAAACTTTAATCCGTAATTCAGGAATTCCTTACTGTTTTAGGTGTCCATAACTTTAATTGTCCGCTGAACAGTCGCTGGAAATATCTGTTAAAGAAATGCTGATATCCAATCTTGATTATGCAATAATGAGAAAACTGCCTCAATAACAGGTTATTATGGATGAAAAACCAATAGCTTCCTTTGTAGTTTCAACGTACAACCGAGCTTCTGACCTGGAACGCTGTATTGATTCCATCCTTGCGCAACAATGCCATTCACCCATAGAAATACTGATCATTGATGATGCTTCCACTGACCACACGGTTGAAATGATCAGGAAAAAGTTCGGTAATCTGGTCAAATTAATCTGCAGAGAAACAAATTGCGGCTCAATCAAAAACAGAAACTACGGCGCAAGCCTTTCTGCCGGAGAAATCGTTTTCATTGTTGACGATGATTCTGAACTTCCGGGAATACATACCGTTGAGGAAGTTTTACAGAGATTTAATGATCAACGTATTGGAGCTGTGACTATTCCTTTTATTCAAAATGGCAATCTGATTAATGGACATCCCCGGGGCAAAAATGGATCCGAAATTTTTATTGTTGCCAGTTTTATTGGTTGTGCCTGTGCAGTCAGAAGAGATACTTTTCTTAACTTAGGTGGGTTCGATGAATTCTTTCACCACCAGGTGGAGGAAGATGACTTTTGTATCCGATTACTGGAATCCGGAAAAGTGTGCGCTATTGCGAACATCAGTGAACCTATGAGACATTATGAATCTCCTGCACGCAGTTTTCAGAAATGGGATTTCTACGGACGTCGTAATTCCTTACTGTATATATGGAAAAACTGCCCGGCCAGCTATCTGCTTCCCAATCTGTCTATAAATACACTCCGGGGAATCCTGCATGCCTTCAAAAAAAAGAGATACTTATGGAATATAAAGGGAATACTTGATGGTTATGGAGTCATTTTCAGCAGTTTTTTCAACTCAAATCAATTGAGACACCCTGTGCGTAAATCCGTATATAATATTATTCGACAAATGAGAAACAGGGGGCCATTACCAATTTCATCTCTTGACCATATAATAAAAGAGACCTTGAAAAAATAAAATTTTCGTTCGACAACACGGAATAGAGAAATCAAAGAACATAATATATTACCGATATGTGAGGATTTTTCTTATTCCTTAAGGGTTTAGTTCGGGCGAAATGAAATTTCTCGAGGCGACTGAAAGTAGACGATTCTGTCGCCTCAATATCGAGAAAAATCAGCAGAAACCAAGTCAGTTAAAATAACACTCACTTCCAGGGCATCCGCTCATTGATTCAGGATTTTCTCATTCTGTTCAGACTGCTCAAAACAGCCTTTACCGAGGCAATGATTATATCTGTATCAACGGCTACACCCCACCGGACGGTCCCATCGGGATACTCAATCATTATATAGGCCGCAGCTTTTGCGCTCGAACCGCGATCCAGAGCGTGTTCGTGGTAATTTCGCAAACGAAAATCTCCCGTCACATCAGCCTTTAAGGCTGAACAGAAAGCATCGAGAGGCCCGTTTCCTGAAGCGGAAACAGTTTTCTCTTTACCCTGCACTGATAATGTTGCCTCAATATCTGCAAAGGAATCATTCTCGCTGGCTGCCACATGACGTTTATGGACGTGAAAAGATTGAATCGCATAGGGTCTGTCCGGTGTAAGATATTCATCAGAGAAAACCTGGAAGATCTCCTCATGCAACAGTTCACGGCCTTCTCTGTCTGTAACTTTCTGGATAATGGCACCGAATTCAGGATGCATGCTTTTGGGCATTTTAAACCCGAATTCCTCCATGATATAAGCAACTCCACCTTTACCGGACTGACTGTTGATTCGGATGACTTCCTCATATGTTCTCCCAACATCCCTCGGGTCAATCGGCAGATATGGAACTTCCCAGAGCCTGCCTTCAGATTCCCGATGCCTGATCATACCTTTATTGATCGCATCCTGGTGAGATCCAGAAAAAGCTGTGTAAACCAATTCTCCAGCATACGGATGTCTTGGATGAACTTTCAGCCGACACACCCTTTCATAAACATCTATGAGCCGGTTTATGTCCCCGAATTTCAGTTCAGGGTCAACCCCCCTGGTGAACATATTCAGAGCAAGGGTTATGATATCAACATTTCCGGTGCGCTCCCCATTACCGAACAGTGTTCCTTCCACCCTTTCTCCACCAGCCATCATAGCCAGTTCAGTTGCCGCAACAGCACATCCTCTGTCATTGTGGGCATGAAGACTGATGATGACTGAATCCCTGTCAGAAACAGTGTTGCAGAACCATTCAATCTGATCAGCATATACATTTGGAGAAGTCATTTCCACCGTTGCCGGCAGGTTAATGATCATTTTGTTGTGCGGATCAGGCTGCAGCACCTCTTTCACTGCTTCACATATTTCAAGGGCAAAATCCAGTTCAGTTCCGGTGAAGCTCTCGGGTGAATATTCATATCTGAATTTTGTTTCCGGATAAGCGGAAGCTTCATTTTTCACTGCCTCTGCTCCCTTTATCGCCAGCTCAATAATTTCTTTTTGATTCATATTGAAAACAATCCGTCGCTGCAGAGTGGAAGTTGAATTATACAGATGCATAATAACTTCCCGGGCTCCCCTGATTGACTCAAATGTTTTTTTGATCTGGGATTCTTTGGCCTGGGTCAGGACCTGAATAACCACATCCTCCGGAATAAGATTATCCTCAATCAGGGTTCGAATGAAATGGTATTCGACTTCCGACGCCGCCGGAAACCCAACCTCAATCTCTTTAAAACCTATTTCTACCAGAAGCCGGAACATTTCCATCTTCTTTTCATGACTCATGGGATGGATGAGTGCCTGATTACCATCCCTCAGATCCACACTGCACCAGATGGGTGGTTTTTCAATAGTTTTTCCCGGCCAGGTACGATCAGGCAGGCTTACCAGCGGTTGGGAACGGTATTTTTTTACGGCTTCCGGATTCATTTGTTCTCCTTTCTCGGTTCCTTGGTCAATAAGACAAAAAAAAGGCCGCGGTTTTTCCAACCGCGGCCTTAAAGGGATATATAGCAGAATAAATTACACTACAACTCTCCCGTGTTTGCCACGGCTTCAGAAAATAAAAAGCCGGATAGTAGAGAGAGTAGAGTTCTTTTCATTACAATCACGCTGAATTTATGTATTATAATTTACTGTTGCTTGAAATTTATAAATACACCATCAACAGTTCCTGTCAAGCAGCTTTTTGAAATTTGCTCACCTGTCATAGATTTTTACAGCCTCTCATGTTCGCTTTTACCTGTTTATACGTAACAGAGGAAATCATGAAAAGCCGGGGCCTGTGAGCAATGACCTTATGGGAATCCCGGCAAAAAGCTTCCTGATTACGTACAAAACCCAGCCTGATACTTGTGAAACTGGGGATATGGCTGTTTTATCAGGCGTATTTCAAAAATCACATTGTTCTGGTTAAAAAAATGATCTGGACTGACACTTTTTTATTTGAATTCCTTATCAATTGAGATTTCCAGTGATTTTTGACCGTAAGCTAGCCTGATAAAACAGCCACATCCCCAAACTGGCTGAATTTCATGGGTAATCAGAAAAAGCTTTGTATATTGACATTCATCCTATTCAAAGATATATTTTTCAAGCATTTTTGATAACAAGTGTTACTTCAATTCTACACTTCAAAAATTAAAAACACTGGGTTGTTCACCTGGTGAGGCGTTACTTTTTCACTTGGATCACGATTTCAAATCTTTCAAAAAGGAATAAATTAATGGGGAAAATTACCGGATCCCAGGCAATTGTCAGATGCCTCGAAGACGAAGGTGTAAAAACAATATTCGGATATCCGGGGGGTGCCGTCATTGATCTTTTTGATGCATTGATGGATTCCAGCCTGGTCAATGTCCTTGTTCGTCATGAGCAGGGTGCCGTACATGCCGCCGATGCCCTTGCCAGGGTCAGCGGTGAAGTTGGAGTGGCCATTCTTACATCCGGTCCCGGTGCCACCAATGGAGTGACCGGAATTGCAACAGCTTATATGGATTCGATTCCCCTGGTTGTTCTCACCGGACAGGTTCCCAGGCCCCTCATTGGAAACGATGCCTTTCAGGAAGTAGATATTGTCGGCATTACACGTCCCTGCACCAAGCATAACTACTTGGTGTCCAGGCATGAAGACCTGATCCCTACAATCAGAGAAGCCTTTCATATCGCCAGAACAGGACGGCCGGGACCTGTTCTTGTGGATTTACCCAAAGATCTGGTGGGCTGCACTATAGATTATCCGGAGAAGAAACCGATCCGGATGCAGAGTTACCAGCCGACATATGAACCACACAGCAGACAGATAGCCAAAGCAGCCAAACTTATTCTCAAAGCTGAAAAACCCGTTCTCTATGTCGGTGGGGGTGTCATTCTCTCGGACTCCAACAAGGAACTGACCGAGCTTGCAACAAGACTTAATATTCCTGTCACCATGACACTCATGGGCCTGGGCGCCTTTCCCGGCACCCACGACCTCTCCCTGGGGATGCTTGGAATGCATGGCGGTTATACCGCCAATATGGCTGTTGCCGAGTGTGATCTCCTTATTGCAGTCGGGGCAAGATTTGATGACAGGGTGACAGGCAAACTTGAAGACTTTGCCACCAACGCTAAAATCATCCATATCGATATCGATCCCACGTCCATCAGTAAAAATGTCCGGGTCGATATTCCCATAGTTGCTGACTGCAGACATGCCCTGACGGCGCTGAATACCTGGTTTGAAAACAATACCAGCTTTAAGGCGGGCAAAAGAGCAGATCTTCACACTCCCTGGATTGAGCTTCTCACTAAATGGACAAAACAGCACCCTGTCACCTACAGAGACAATGGCTCAATCATCAAACCACAATATGTCATTGAAAAACTTGATGAACTCACCGGTGGAAATGCGATCGTAACAACCGAAGTAGGCCAGAACCAGATGTGGGCTGCCCAGTTTTATAAATTTAATTACCCACGTCACTTTGTTACATCCGGCGGTCTGGGTACCATGGGATTTGGCCTGCCGGCTGCTATCGGAGCCCAGATGGCCTTTCCTGAAAAAACTGTTATAGACATTGCCGGAGATGGTTCCATTCAGATGAATATCCAGGAACTGGCAACAGCCAGGCAATACAACTGCCCCGTTAAAATAGCAATCCTCAACAACAGCTATCTGGGGATGGTGAGGCAGTGGCAGGAGCTTTTTTATAACAAGAGATATGCATCGACCGTCATGGATATCACCCCGGACTTTGTTGAACTGGCAAAAGCTTTTGGCGCCGTCGGCTTAAGAGCCCTTACAAAAGATGAAGTGGTACCCGTCATTGAAGAGGCTCTGGCTACCGATAACACGGTAATAATGGATTTCAAGATAGAAAAGGAAGAAGGGGTCTATCCGATGGTTCCTGCCGGAAAACCTAATACGGAAATGCTGCTTGTTTAAAATCCTCCGCTCCACCAATATATACAACCTGACAAGGCTAAACATATGAAACATACGATTTCTGTTCTTCTGCAAAACAAACCGGGTGTTCTTTCCAGGGTTACAGGATTATTCAGTGGCCGGGGATTCAATATCGAGAGTTTATGCGTTGCTGCGACCCTGGACCCTGACATTTCCTGCCTGACAGTTATATCAAAAGGTGACGACGCCATCATTGAACAGATAACCAAGCAGTTGCATAAACTGATTGATGTCATCAAGGTCACTGATATCAGTGAACAGGAGTATGTGGAACGTGAAATGGTTTTGATCCGGGTCAAGGCAGAAAACCATACCAGGGCTGAAGTCCTGAGAATCATAGACATCTTCCGGGGAAAAGTAATTGATGTCAGCGCCAGAAGTTATGCCATAGAATTAACCGGAACCGCATCAAAAATACAGGCAGTAATAGACATACTGCGACCGATCGGTATCAAGGAAATTGTCCGAACCGGTGTCATCGCAATGGCACGGGCCAGCAAACACAAATAATCGTAATTGCTCACAGATACACCAGCTTTTCACGGTCTCTTTCCGCCCGCACACCTGGCTTTTGAGGACCCAAAAGCCAGTAATAATAAATGGCGGGTGGATAGTTACAAACAATCTTCTATTCTATCATTATGCTTAGTCCTCAAATTCCTGTTGCCAGGGAAGGATATCCTTTTATCGGCCTGGCTACGTTTTGTACTCTTATCTCAGCTGTACTGGGATTCACGGTTGTCACTCTTGTTTTTCTCTTTATCTCCCTCTTTGTCCTCGGTTTTTTCAGGGATCCGGAAAGATTCATCCCCCATGACGAAAATGCATTGATCTCCCCTGCCGATGGAAAAATCATTCTCATTGACAGAATTAAAGACGAGACCTTCATCCATGATGAAGTTTTCAAAATTTCAATTTTCATGAATGTTTTTAATGTTCATGTCAACCGCATCCCGTTTTCTGGCACAGTGGAGCAGATACTGTACAAGCCGGGAAAATTTTATTCGGCCGACAGTGAAAAAAGTGCCTTGCAGAACGAATATTGTGCGACTGTTATTTCAACAGATAAAGAGAAAAAAATCGCCTGTGTCCAGGTTGCCGGTCTGATTGCAAGAAGGATTATCTGCTGGCTTGAACCCGGAGATAAGGCGATAAAGGGTAAACGGTTTGGCCTTATACGATTCGGCTCAAGAGTCGATCTCTATTTACCGGTTGAAACGGAAATTCTTGCGGAAGTAGGGCAAAAAGTTCGTGCCGGAGAAACAATTCTCGGCAGACTGAATAATTAGCACCTGTCCGGTAATGAGAATTATCAGCGGGACAGCGAGGGGCCGGAAACTGGTTGCGCCACCAACTCGGCAAGGCAAAAAGGACATTCGGCCGACCTCTGATAGGGCCAGAGAAGCCCTCTTCAGTATTTTAGGGCAAAGGATAATAAATGCTGACATGCTCGACCTCTATGCCGGAACAGGTGCTGTCGGCCTTGAAGCATTCAGCAGAGGTGCCAAAAGCGTTTTATTTGTCGAAAAGAACAGAACAGCGCTGCAAATTATACAGCAGAATATTTCCCTCTGCTTTGGCAACAAAGGAAATATTCCCACAATACGAGTCATTCGGCATGACCTTACCCGCAGTCTGCCAACCGGGAAATTACAATCTCTACACCCCCGGGGATTTGATATAATCTTTTCAGACCCGCCTTATTCCAGCAATTATTCTTTAAAATCGCTGGTTATGCTTGACAAAAGCAATCTATTATCAAACAATGGTCTCCTTATCGTGGAAGAACGATTCAATGTAGATCTGCCGTCAGAGCTTTCGTTTCTCAGGTTGCATGACCGGCGCGTTTATGGTGAAGCCTCGTTCTGGTTTTATAAACCCGACCTTTTTTATAACTCCTCACAGGGGTAGCAACTCTGTGATTTTATTACCTCTGAACTGTAAATACAGACCCGGAACCCGATATTTTATCGGCAGAATTTAAGCCAGAGAACCAATTTATGAGTACTCATATTAAAACAGAACAGGCTATCGCAGTTTATCCCGGAACCTTTGACCCTATAACAATGGGTCATGTCAATATCATTGAAAGAGCACTGAATCTTTTCAGTAAGGTTATTGTCGCAGTTGGCATAAATCCTGCCAAAAGCCCTCTTTTTTCAGTTGAAGAAAGAGTAAAAATGATTGAGCAGACATTTAAAGATTTCTCAAGGGTTGAGGTGCATTCTGTATCCGGCCTGCTGGTTGACTTTGCTCATCAACAGAAAGCAAAAGCCATAGTTCGAGGTCTACGTGCCGTATCGGATTTTGATTATGAATTTCAACTTGCATTGATGAACAGAAAACTGCAGAGGGAAGTTGATTCGGTATTCCTTATGCCGAATTTCAGATGGATTTTTATAAGTTCATCAATTATCAAGGATGCCGCGAGAAACGGCGGCGATGTCAGTGATATGGTTCCCTTTCATGTCAATGAAATGCTGATTAAAAAATTTTCAGAAAAACAGTAACATGTGTTGTCGCCTCCACAGGGCCCCCTGTTATTCTAATTAATCTGAATTCGTGAGCGTAAAATTCCAAAAAAAACGGAGAAATATTATTCTCCAGTTGCTGTCAACTGCACTTCTCTATCCCATATTGAAATTTGCGGGTTACACTGTTCCCAAAAAACCGAATTACGTAAAAATCGGCGCCCCCATCCCGACAGATGGTGTTCTCGTGACCAGAGACTTCATTCTTTTTGATAAAGATGGCTCCTGCTGGGCGCTTTCCAGAAAATGTACACACCTGGGATGCAGACTTCACTATAAGGATGCGGAAGACATTCTTGAATGCCCCTGCCACCAGAGTCGTTTTTACGCCAGGACTGGCGCTGTTCTCAACGGCCCGGCCCAAAAGCCGCTCAGACAATTTCCGGTTGAAAAGAGGGAAAACAGTCCATATTACATAGTCACCACGTAACTACTCACAGGGGTAGCAATTATATGATTTTATTACCTCCGAACTGTAATTGCTCACAGGTGCCGCAGATTTTTGCAGGCTCTTTTGTTCGTTATAGCCTACCTATGCGGACAAAAGAGACCGTGAAAAGCTGGGGTACCTGTGAGTAATTACGTCACCACATAAAACAGCATAAACAGAGAATGGGCATCATCCGACAACTACTGCTTTTCCTTGAAAACCGCAAATGGGGCAGCTGGGCCCTGGTTTGCCTCTATATTTCCCTTTTCTCAGGTATTATTGTCGGGATACAGTATCAAGCTTCAACACCGTATTACTCTTCTGTATCAATTGAATTAATCGTTCCCTTTGGAGGTTATTTCAGATCTCTGCATTTCTATTCAAGCCAGTTTTTCTTTCTGCTCTCCTGCTGTCATTTTGCGTTCACCTACACAAAAACAGATAGATATACGCGAAAAGACTGGCTCTTTGTTACAGCCTCCCTGCCAGTCATACTCCTGCTCCTTTTCACCGGCTATATTTTAAGAGATGACAGTACCGGTTCATCCGCCGGTTTTATTGCTGAAAATATTATTCAATCCATACCCTTTGCCGGACACGCACTGAATGATCTCCTCTTTTCCATCTCATCCCATGGCATGAGAAATGTTTATCTTCACCATATCATTTCCTTTGACCTGCTCCTTCTTGTACTTCTCTGGAGTCATCTGCGAAGATATAAGACTCCAGCCTCAGAACATCCCCTGCTTCTTGTTTTCATGTTCATTCTACCCATATACCTGGCAGCACCGCTTGAACCGGAACTTCCAGGGACTGAATATATCACCGGTCCATGGTTCTTCCTTGGTCTCCAGGAACTCCTCCGCTACTTGCCACCGCTTTTGGCTGGAGTTTTAGTTCCTCTCCTTTTTCTTTTCCTGTTTTTCTCACTTTCCCGGGACAATAATTTTCGAAAACAGGCTGGTTATCTCTTTTTTGCTGGGCTCTTCCTATACGCTCTCCTTTCCATTATAGCTATTTCAAGGTGATAACGTACAGTTATCCCAGATTTCCAAAATCTTTTCTGTCCGCTTGGCCAGGCAAAAAAAACGCTGCACCATAAAAATTGGTGCAGCGTTATCAAATAATTACTCACAGCTTGCAAAATATCTGCTATTCTTTTTTCAACTCCTCTTTCAAAGAAGCAATTTCCTCCTGAAGTGTCTTTCTTAAACTTACAATTTCCTCGTGAATATCTGATGAAACCAGAGTCACTTCATCGCCCAGGCTATCCTCACCTTTACCCTGCACATCCGCATTTACTTGTTCATCAAAAGATCCCGTACTTTCGACAGGTGATACCAGGGCTGAAATGATCTCCTGCTGCCAGGCAAGAACCTTTGCAGTCTCCCTGAGAAGCATCTCCTGACCTTCTTCCGTCGTTTTATCAGATAACGCCCTCAAAGTATTATAATTGTCTTTAAGTAAATCAAATGATTCATTACTGGACTCCAGGCGAAATTGATCAATGTGCTGGGCAACAGTTGATAACAGCTGTAAAAATGTTTTCTCCAGAGTCCTGTCAGCCCACAACTGTCTTAAGTGATTGATTTCAGAAAAAATCCCCTGAATAACCTTATCATCAAGTTCCAGTTCAATGGAGCTGAGACAGACACCCAGAGACGCCAGGGGATCTTCACCTGCCGAATCGTCTGGAGTCTCTATTTCATCCGGCTCTTCCAGAGATTCGAGAGGTATGGATTCACCATCACTGAAATCGCCTTCCTCCACAAGTTCAAAGACAACCTCTTCCTCATTTCCTTCCAGCTCATTCACCTTCCCGGCTTCGTCTAGACCAGGTTCCGGTTCATCCTCAGGTAATGAAAAAAGCAGATCATCATCTGGTGCCTCTTCAACGCCCTCATCCATACCAAAAAAAGAATCAAGACTCTGATCCAGTGTGGCTGCAAGAGTATCATCAGCAACATCGGCCGACTCTTCCGACAACTGAGCAGGAGCAACATCGTCCTCAACATCTTTAAAAAGCTCTTCATCTTCTGTGTCAAACGACTCTTCCGCCACTCTTTCATCAGTAACCAGGTCTTCATCGGAAATTTCTTCCAGAGCCGGGGCAAGATCCAGATCACTCTCTTCCGACAGTGATTCCTGAAGCCATTCTACCGGCTCTGACTCCTGGGCTTCAGCAGGGAGCTCAGCGTCAGAGGGTTCATCACTCGCGACTTCTGGCAATTCTTCTATAAGATCAAGCTCGTCTGAATCTTCAAATTCCTCATTTCTGAGATCTTCAGTAACCAGACTATCATCTATTTCCAATGTGTCTTCAAACAGTTGCTCAGAAAAATCTGTATCAGCTTCCTCTGCCTGTTCTTCAGAAATTATTTCATCCGTATGGTCGGAAGAAACTGCCTCAACCTCATCATCTTCCACAAAAAAATCATTGAGAGTTTCTTCCAGTTTTTCTTCAACGTCCTGTTGCTGTACCGGGTCCTCCAGCGATTCAACACTGAAAAGAGACTCCTCATCACTGTCAGTCAACGCAGGTGCCAGTTCTCCTGATTCTTCAACAGGCAGCGGGTCTTCCCCGGAATCATCATCTGCCTCGGTTTCAACATCCACCCCCTGCAACGCCAACTCTTTGTCTTCAAGTGAAGGCAAAGGGCCTTCCTGCAAATCTTCAGATCGATCGACATCTGGTTCATCCTTGAATAATGTTTGTTCTCCTACTTCAAGTTCAACAGTTTCAACCGGTTCTTCCTTCTCTCCCTCCTCAACATCAACACCCTGCAACGCTTCAGTTAAGGCGACTTTTCCGGATAACTCATCACTTTGTTCTTCCGGTGCATCACCAAAGAACTGATCGATATGGGAAGACACATCCAGAGGACTTGTCAGGCCAAGTTCCTGGGCCTCCTCCTCTTCCTGGAATCCGATGGTCTCTTCATCATCAAAATCGGCAAGTGCCGGCTGTATCTCACCTGAATCACCAGGCACCTCCTGAGTATCACTCTCATCACGCCTCTTCAGAGATTCCTCAGAAATTGTTGCACCAAGAAGTTCTTTAAAGGTATTAAATTTTTCCACTGCGTTAAAAAGGACTTCCTTTTCTTCTGCAAATGTCATAGAGGTTGTAACAATCTTCTCAAGACTTTCAAAAAAGAGATGCAACAGTGTAAAGGCATCCGCATGGGCATTGCTCTTCTTGACCTTTATATAGGCTCCAAGTGTACCAATCCCCTGCAACAGAATGAGTTTCGGCCGATCCCCTGCAAATTTTGTTTCCAGCCGAACAACCTCCTCACGAAGCCTTTTCAGGTCCTCTTCCGTAATCTCCCAGTCAATCCCCAGAACTGTAGCTTTCAGATTTAACAGTTCTTCACTGCCCGGTTGTAAATCACCCGAAGATTCAATAACTTTTTCGGTTTCAGCAGTTTTACCGGCTCTTTTATCGTATCGAACCACCTGCTGTTTAAAATACTCAAACTTTTTTACATCTTCTAAAAGAAGATCTTTTTTCTCCTGTTCAGAGAGTTCCCCGGATGAAACAATTTTTTCAAGATTATAATAAAACGTTAAAAGTAATTTAATGGCATTAGGATGGGCTTCAGCTTTTTGCTGGTAGATATATTTACTGATCTTCTCAAGAGCCTGAATATATACAAGATTAATTTTCTCATCTGCCCATATGTCCCTGAGATCAACAAGCTCCTCATTAAACTGCATCAGGACCTCATCAGTAATCTCCCAATCAATCGATAAAATCAGGCTTTTCAACCTGCTGATAGGTGACTCTTCCTGGGCTGAGAACTCAAACAGATCAACAGTATCCGGTTGATATCTCTCTTCGTAGTCATCTAACCCGATTGTCAAATCATCATCGTATTGATTTTCATTATACTGTTCCACCACAGCCTTTCTCTCTAGAGTAATTTTTTCTGAATTGAAATAACTGATGAAGAGATGATTTTCTTCAAAGTAGCCGCAACGTTATATCCAGTGATCGCACTTGCTTCAAAATAGGGTACTTTTAATCGACTGTTGAGGTCATTCTGCAACACGGAGGTTGGTAAAATTGGTATACCATGTTCTTTTAAATCGATTTTGTTATATTGCATAACCAGAGGTATTTTAAAAATACTCTCTTTGTATGATTTCAGGTTCTCATGGAGCTGATTGAGTGATCTGATATTTTTTTCACGCTGCTTTTCCATCGCATCGGCAACAAAAACTATGCCATCCACACCCCGCAGAACCAGTTTCCTGGTGGCATTGTACTTGACCTGTCCAGGTACTGTGTACAACTGTATTTTTATGTCATATCCTTTGATCTTTCCCATATCAAAAGGCAAAAAATCAAAGAATAATGTCCTGTCTCCATGGGTTTTCAAACTCACCATCTCAGAGAGAATCTGCTTTCGATACCTCCGATTGACATATTCAAGATTTGTTGTCTTTCCACCACGACCAGGTCCATAATAAACAATCTTTACCTGTACTACTTTTTCTTTTAAATTAATGAAACTCAACGTTCCACTCCCTGTAGTTTCTTCAATATAAAGCTGATAACTTCAGTGGATCCACATTGTAAGAAAAGCATTTTCAACTCTGCCTACTTTTTATCCCAGACTTTTCTTATTTTTTCTATAACATCCACAACATTCAATCGAAGAAAACCCAAAGAAATATCTCTGCCGAACATGGAAATCAAAAGGAGCTCATCATCAATTTTACTGAAATGGATATTTGACTCCTGTCCCTTATGAAACAACAGAGAAAACTCCTGTTCACCGACAAGCTTTGCCATAGCATCCACCGTAGCAAAATTACCGGCAGCCAGAGCAGCAAAAGAATAAACATCATACTTGCTTTCACCATTATCTTTGGCAGTGATAATATTACCCGCCATGTCAATTATAATAACACAATCGACACCGAGCTTTATCAGCTTTTCTGATAGTATTCCATCTATTTGCTCGAGTTGCTCCTGACTGACAATCCCATAATTCATGCCACAAACCTCATCTTAAATATTGTCGCTGGAATCAGCTTTTTCTCAAACCCGCATTTATTGCAATAATCTCTCAAAAGGTTCTGTTTGACATTTCGAGAAAATCCCCATAAAAAAACACTTATATAAACCACTATTTATCCACTAACGATACATAAAACCACCTTGAAAAACCGTCTTTTCAATCCTTTTTCGCATCACAGGAAAACAGGAAATGCTCACCTGTTACTCATCTGCTGCGCTCTTTCCCTGTTCCCTGACTTCGAACAAAAATTCTATTTTTTCAAGGCACCCAGAAGAGAATGAAAAATCATTTCTGAGCAATGTAACGATGAAAAACAGTTCAATTCAACTGTTTTATATTGAGTTTTTTACAGCAGTTTTTTAAAAAATCGAAAAACTCCTTTTTACTATACGATAGTTTTTATCGTATATGAAGATTTATTTTATATTTTTACATGAAAAATCATTACACTAGTCCATTGTACAGCTTTATTTCCTGTTTTAATATACAATGTATCCAGCAGATAAACCGGCATGGCCGGACTCCAAAACTCGGCCTCAACAATTTGATGAAAATCCCAATTGCGGCGATACAACCTTCAGTCCGGGATTTTCAGATTAACAGTTACAGGAAACAATTCAGATTTAACCGGAGAAAAGAATTCCGATAAAAACCGGTTTCAGGAGGAAGACAGTTTGACGACCAACGACAAAGCTTTACCAGATCTCAAGAGTGATTCTTATATTATTGACACCCACTGTCACCTTGATATGAAAATGTATCAGGAGGATCTTGCAAAAACCATCAAGGATGCGGCAGACCATGGGGTTGCTCGAATAGTTACAATAGGCATTGACCTTGAGAGCTCCACCCGTGCTGTTGCAATTTCAAAAATGTTCAGCCAGGTATCTGCAACAATTGGCATCCATCCACACGACGCCCGAAACAGTACCGATTCTGATTTATCCTCTTTACGTGATCTTTTCCATACCAACCCTGATTGTATTGTCGGCTACGGAGAGATCGGCCTCGACTACGCCAAACTTCACTCCTCCAAAAAATTACAAAAAGAGTTGTTCAGCTGCCAACTGAGCCTTGCCGCTGATCTTGGTCTGCCGGTAATAATTCATAACCGGGATGCTGATGCAGACACCATCGATATCCTCCGCAATGCACCACCATTGAAGCATGGCGGAATAATGCACTGTTTTTCCGGTGATTATATTTTTGCCAAAAAAGTTCTTGATCTCGGATTACTCATATCTGTTCCCGGTATTGTGACTTTTAAAAACAGCGCAGTCCTGCAGGATGTAGTAAAAAGAATACCGCTGAGTTCAATGGTTCTGGAGACTGACGGTCCATTTCTTGCGCCGCATCCTTTCAGGGGAAAAAGAAATGAACCTCTGTATATCCTGTATACAGCTCAAAAAGTTGCAGAGTTAAAACAGGCATCCCTGGCGGAAGTTGCTCGCCGGACATCCCTGAACAGTGAAACTCTTTTCCAATTTTAAACCGACAACACGCTATGATCTCAACAAACCTGTTAAAAATACAAGAACAGATTCAAGTCGCAGCCAGGAACTCCGGCAGATCCGCCGAAGAAATAAAACTGATCGCAGTATCCAAAAGATTTCCCCGCTCGGCTATTCTTTCTGCTTATAAAGCTGGACAGCGGTTATTTGGTGAAAATTATATCCAGGAAATACAACAGAAAAGAAAAGAGCTTCCTGAAGACATTCACTTCCACTTTATTGGGCATCTGCAGACCAACAAGGCTAAAATTGCCGCAGAATCATGCTCCATGATTGAAACTGTTGATAGAATCAAAATTGCAACTGCGATAGACAGACACCTGAACC
This sequence comes from Desulfomarina sp., assembly GCF_054039375.1. NCBI lineage: Bacteria > Pseudomonadati > Thermodesulfobacteriota > Desulfobulbia > Desulfobulbales > Desulfobulbaceae > Desulfomarina > Desulfomarina sp. Next base: position 16,736 of record NZ_JBPLBA010000114.1, read on the forward strand.
AGCTCGACAGAAACCTGGATATACTGGTTCAGGTAAATATTGGTGAAGACGGCAACAAATCAGGTGTTGCTCCCGACAAAGCCGCCCAACTGCTGGAAGACCTCCAGTCTCTTTCCAGATTGAAAATCAAGGGATTGATGACAATTCCTCCATATGAATCATCTCCGGAAAAAACAAGACCGCACTTCAGAAATCTCCGGATTCTGGCTGATAGACTATCAGCCATGGGTTTTTTTTCGAATATTGAGAAAATTGAGTTATCTATGGGTATGTCAGGAGATTTTCCGATAGCCATTGAAGAAGGAGCTACAATTGTTCGTGTAGGGACATCGATTTTCGGAAAAAGACCCTCTTGACACAGGTTACAACAAACTTTCAGCGGGTTCAGAGCACCGCCCCGGAACAGATACACAAAGGGAAGGCGGCGGCAAATATGCACCGCCTCCCCCTGCAAGAAACGACCTGGTTACACCCAAGGCTCATCCTGATATATGTAGAATTTGAAATGTGCCTGTTTTTTCGGCATATTTCAAATCTTGCTGAGTTTCATGGTTATCATGAATAAACTACAAGCCTCCTTGACTTCAAACTAAAATTCTAATTTCCAAGGGCACTCTACTTCGTTGATTATTTATTTTTAGATGCCCTTTTAGCTGCTTTCAATGGATTTATTCTCACTTTAGTAACGGTGATTTCAGGTTTTGCATGGGTTGCGAAATTACAGATACCCAGTTTCCACTTTGCGGCAGGGTTCAGATAACTCATGCAGAACTGCTCTCCTTCCTGCTCCACCACTCTCCCACAGCCGTCACATTTTTCAATAACAGGCTGAAAACGACCATCTTTATAATTAACAGATTCCTGCTTTTGCATTCTTTTTTCCTCCGTCCATATAAACGTTCCAGGTTATTTGAAAACATGGAACAGGTATGCCTAATTTTTCTCCACCAAGAACCTCTCAGTATACCAGTGTAAAACAGAACGCACAAGTTTTTTTCTGTTCCTGAGAAAGATCAATATCCCTGAAAAAATATCAATTCTGCAAAAAAAATTACAATAATCCTGACAGTCATCAGCTTGTATTATCCAACCAATTGATATATACTAGATTTTACTTTGAATTTATTCGAAAATCCGCGACTGAATGTTCTACCGACACAATCGGATTTTCATTACTTTATTGGTGTTTTCACTAAACCAACACTACGATTCTCTGACTGACTCAAAACCTGATGGAGGCAACAATGCCTGTTTATGTATGGAAAGGTAAAAATTCCAGCGGCGAAAAACGAAAAGGGGAAGTAGAAGCTCCCGATATGGCTGCAGCCCTGCTGCAGGTCAAAAGATTGAGAATTGCGGATCCGGTTATAAAAGAAAAACCAAAAGATCTTCTGGAAAATGTAAATTTTTTCAAGCCCAAGGTCACCGGAAAAGACATTGTGATCTTCACCAGGCAACTCTCAACAATGATTGATGCTGGACTGCCTCTTGTCCAGGGCCTTGAAATCCTAGAAAAGCAGCAAAGCAATCCCACATTCAGAAAAGCCCTTGGAGAAATTCGCTCGGATGTTGAGTCAGGCTCCACTCTTTCCGATGCCATGCGAAAGCACCCTAAGATTTTTGACAATCTTTTTAACAATATGATTGAGGCTGGAGAAACCGGAGGTATCCTTGATACCATTCTTTCGCGGCTGGCTACATTCATGGAGAAATCCATGGCCCTCAAGAAAAAAATTAAAGGTGCCATGACCTACCCTGTCATCTGTCTGGCCATTTCAATCCTGATCCTTATTGTCATCCTGGTCTTCGTAGTACCTGTTTTCTCAAAAATGTTTAATGATTTCGGCTCCAGTCTGCCGCTTCCGACCCAGATTGTTGTAAATATGAGCGAATTTTTCAAAAATAACATCGTCTTCATTCTGGTTGGAATTTTTCTTGTCATTTTTATTATCAAAAAAATCTATTCCACTAAAAAGGGTGAATTGACAATTGACCGCCTGCTCCTCCGTTCACCTGTAGTTGGAGTATTGCTGCGTAAAGTAGCTGTGGCAAAATTCACCCGAACACTCAGTACCATGCTTCAAAGTGGCGTTCCCATTCTTGAAGCTCTGCAGGTCGTTGCCAAAACTGCCGGCAACAAAGTTATTGAAAATGCTGTTTTCATGGTTGGCGATGCTATAGCCGAAGGGCGACCTATTGCTGAACCTCTTGAAGAATCAGGTGTATTCCCCAATATGGTAGTCCAGATGATTAATGTCGGTGAATCTGTGGGTGCCCTGGACGCCATGCTGGAAAAGATTGCCGATTTTTATGACGAGGAGGTTGATCAGGCTGTGGAAAATCTCACTGCCATGATTGAGCCGTTTATGATGGTTTTTCTTGGAGGAATGATCGGTGGATTAGTTGTTGCAATGTACCTCCCGATTTTCAAAATTGCTTCTGTCGTCTAAATAGTGGAGTGCAAACATAGAGTTTTCACTTGAGATGACGGAACAGCTGAATTTAAAAAACCTTATCATATCAATTACTTGTGATCATTTTTTCTTTTCCTCCAATGCAAATATCAAGCAAAAGGACAATTTTTCGGAATGATCCGAATCTATTAAAGACAACAATATAATACTTTATCGTCGATTATATATTTGACATTCTTTTTTGAAAGGATATCATTGCAGTAGGGTATGTGAAAATATGTTTTTTACAATATCACCAACCAGAGAAATTACGGTGGTAGTTTACTGTGGAACAGGTAAATATACACATTGTCCATTAAAGTTTCAGATACACTCTGAAAGCAGATTTTTCCAGACCGACAAGAAGATACAACTGTGCCTGGAAAAATAAAATTTTCGGCCGAAGTCAGGAACATAGAAATTAAAAGACGCATAGTGTTAAGCATATGCGAAATTTTTTCATTTTCCTGTACTGCAGAAACCGTGCAAAAAGGCAATTTTCAAGATGGCCATAAATACAGCTAACGAGGGAGGAATGTATGACACTGACCAAAGCAGATCTTGTCCAGCAGGTTTACAAGAATCATGAGGGATTGACAAAAGCCCAGGCAACAGATTCTGTAGAGGCTTTTCTAAGAATTTCCAAAAACTCATTAATAAATGGCTCCGATCTCCTTCTGAGCGGCTTTGGCAAATTTAATGTTAAAGATAAAAATGCCAGAAGAGGACGTAATCCTCAGACGGGCGCAGAATTGACACTTGAAGCCAGACGTGTCGTAACCTTCAAACCATCTGGGATTCTGAGAGATAAAATTAATGCATCATAGTTCTATCTGATTTTTTTCTCTCCCAGTCTGGTTCTACCCTGGATAGAGGTTGCATCTGCTATCCAGGGTATTTTTTTCATGATTTTCATTCGAGATCAAAAAACAGGAAAACTTAAACACACCGCATATTAAACATGATGAGCATTTTCCATTCTCCTGTGACGTCGTGTTAAAAAAACATAACCACTCACAGAGGCAACGACTTTATCTGTCATTATTTAATTAACAACTTCACAATCAGTTACTTTCCATATTCATGTCCATCCCCCAACTTCCAGTGTTTTCTTACCAGCATGTTGCCTTCTCAAGCATATCTATTTCAAAAAAATGGAACCTTCATCCATGGAAAAAGGAATCATATAGCGATGAGCTGAAAAACTCCATTCTGCAAACCGGAGTACTCCATCCGCCTATTCTCCAGCAAACAGGAAATGGTGTTTTTGATACTGTTACCGGCAATGCCAGAATCGCAATCACACGGAAATTCCTCAAACAGAAAACCATTGGCTGTTTTATCCTGCCAGACAGGCTACATATACAATCAATCCTGAGGATCATCCTAGAGGAACAGGCCTGTTCAGGTCAGCTCTCTATTGCCGAAAAAGCACGATTTCTTGAAATCGCAGTGGAGAATATTCCTGAACGGGAAATTATCAGTCATTTTCTTCCATTGCTTGCTCTGCCCAGGTCTTTTAATTCGATCTCAAAAATACTGGAAGTCCTGTCTCTGGGAAAAGAAGTCCTGACTGATATTTACGAAGGACTCCTGCAGGAAAAAATCGTGATGGAATTATTGAATATCCGTGAAAAACCTGATCGTCAGGCTATTGTCTCTCTTTTCAGGATGCTGGGCGTGGGGGCAGGAAAACAGAAAAAAATCCTTTATGCATTAAGGGATCTCAGTAAAAGACACCAACAGTCCATATCAGATTATCTGAAAGACAATGAGATTACGGCAATTCTTGAGCATGAAGAAATGAACCCTCCTCAAAAAGCCCATCATCTCACTATGCTGCTTGAAACACAACTCACCCCTGCCTCCGCAAAAGCCGAAAATGAGTTCAAAGCATTCACAAAATCTCTTGATCTCCCTGCAGGTTTTCAACTCAATCACAGCCCGTCTTTTGAAAAAGACACCCTGAGGTTAACATTATTTTTTCAGAACAAAGAAGAATGCACACGATTAATTCAGGATATCAAGACTGTTTTTTCAAAAAGAGAACAAGCCGACTGAATTTCATCGTAAATCGGTGTCTTTATCAAGGGTAAACGACGTCACCAACGACCATGATATCACTACCGTAACGCTTGTAACTGAGGTTATTCAACTTTACAGCCATATCTCGATCCTCTGCGCTGTACCCTCCAGTCAACGCTACTCCGTTTTCACCGGCAAACACGGGTGCGATAAAAAGATTGACAGAATCAAACAGCTTCTCTGAAAGAAATGCACCATGCAATCGAGCTCCTCCCTCAACAAGTACGGAACAGATACCCTCTTGACCGAGCACTTTTAGAACTTCTCTGAGATCAAGACTGCCTCCCCTGCATGCAACTGACTTTATCACCACATTTGCATTACTGAATTTTTCCTTTTTTTCCATTTGTTCCTTTGAAAGGGTATCGGAACAGAAAACCCATGTCATTGCAGGAGACTGCAGATTATAAACTCTTGCATCTGGAGAAGTCAGCAGATTTGTATCCAGAATAATCCGCACAGGATCTCTTCCTCTTTCCCCTGAAAGTCGAGTCGTCAGAGAGGGGTCATCAATATCAATCGTTCCACGCCCAACCATGATGGCATCTATCCTGTTCCGGATTCCATGCACAGCTTCCCTGGTTTCCCTGCCTGTAATCCACCCGCTATGACCCTTCAGGTAATTCAGCCTGCCATCCAGGCTGACCCCGGCTTTCATAACAACAAACGGCAGTCCGCTTTTAATATGCTTTATAAACGGCCTGTTGATTTCCCTGCATTCATCCCGGCATATTTCAGACACGACTTCAACACCATTTGCCCGCAGAAAGTCTATACCTTTACCATTGACAAGCGGATTAGGGTCCTCCATACCGACCACTACCCTGGTAATATGATTTTCCACAATCGCTTCGACACAGGGACCCGTTCTTCCTTTATGGCTGCAGGGTTCCAGAGTAACATACATTGTCGTTCCGATCAGGGATTCAGTCGCATTTCTGATCGCATTTATTTCTGCATGGGGAGTACCGGCTTTTTTGTGATATCCTTTGGAAATAACCCTGTCATCCTTTGTAATTACTGCTCCGACACAAGGGTTTGGCGAGGTCCGGCCTTCTCCTCTGAGGGCTTCCTGCAATGCAAGGCGCATAAAATGAATATCCTTACTCTGATTCAATTTCTCCCCTTTCATTCAATATATTTTTCAGTTCCTTCATAAACTCGTTTACATCTTTAAACTGGCGATAAACTGAGGCAAATCTGACATAGGCAACCTCATCAAGATCCTGGAGATTCTGCATTACCCACTCTCCAACATCTTTTGACGGAATTTCCTTTTTCCCGTAATCTTGAAGTTTATGCTCAATCTCATCCACAAACTCGTCAATCATATCGCGACTCACAGGTCGTTTTTCACAGGCTTTTTCCAATCCGATAACAAGTTTCTGTCTGTCCCATGCCTCTCTTCTACCATCTTTTTTCACCAGCATGGGAACCATTACCTCCAGACGTTCATAGGTTGTAAAACGCTGGTCACAGGAAAGGCAGGCTCTTCTTCTCCGGGTAATAGAGGCATCTTTATTCAAACGTGAATCAATAACACGGTTATCGAGATGACCACAGTATGGACATTTCATCTATTCCTCCTGAAGTTTTTCTGAAGTTCATGATCTAATACCACCGAATTCGAAACTTTCAGCGTAACTACTCGCAGGATTAAGAACTCTATGTGTATGAAAGCCGACAACAACTCAATGATTTCATTACCTCAGGACCAATATCTTTAACTTAGAGCAAAACAGAGCACAAAAGTCCTGTTCTACCTTGGTCGAGGGTGTCTATGAAAAATGATCATTTGCTGAATTTGACACAACATTTGCGAACACCCGGATAAGGCAATATTACCATGGGAACATACAATAAAAAAAGCCGATCTTGCAAACGCAATCTCGGCTTTCATGAAGATTTAGGAATAAATGCCATTATCCAAAATCGACAAGAGGCTGTCAAAAAACAGGATTTTCCACTACAGATCAAACGAAAAGGGTATATATAAACGCCCCAGAATCCTTATCTAGTGCCTGTCCATACTTGATCTTTTGCCCGATACCAGCATTGCCCGAAAAATTTTATCCTCGGAGGTAAGCGTAGACTCCGATATCAATTATATGCCTGCGGTAAAATTTCCCGTGGTCTTGATCTCGAACAAAAATCAACATTTCTGGATAAACACTATCTACGAATTATTGCGTAATTGCCCAATGAGTAATTACAATTTTTCTCTATGCTGACAAATCACTGAATTTTTCAATCCGACGCTGATGGCGTCCTCCAGTAAATTCAGATTTCAGCCACACATCCACCAGTTCCAGGGCAAGAGCTTCGTCAATCACTCTTGCCCCAAGGCAAAGAAAATTAGCATTATTATGCTCCCGGCTTAAAACAGTGAGCTGTTTGGTATGACAGTTGGCAGCACGAATTTCACGATGCCTGTTGGCGGCAATGGACATGCCGATACCTGTACCACATATCAGAATACCAAAGTCACATAGTTTTTCATTAAATGCATGGACCGCTTTTTCTGCGAAATCAGGATAATCAACTGAATTTGTAGAACTGCAGCCAACATCGATAATTTCATGGTGTTCATCGGCCAGGAAAGTTTTAAGAGCCTCTTTCAAGTTAAAACCGCCATGATCAGCACCAATAACAATTCTCACTGTTTTCTCCGTTTATCACTTCCTTCAGCATCCCTGATCATTTGTCCCTGGACATGTAACAGCTTTATAATGTTTTTGATAACTTGTTTTAATTACGAACAAAACTCAGCCTGCAACTTGCAAGACCGGGGGGATGCGCCTGTTTTATCAGGCGTATTTCAAAAATTCACTCTTCTCCCTTTAGGTCCATCTATTCACGGACTCAGGCTCCGTCAAACCGACTCATAATAATTGCTGCATTTGTCCCGCCAAAACCAAATGAATTCGACATTGCTGCTCTAATTTTTATTTTTCTGGCCTCGTTCGGTACATAATCCAGATCACATTCCGGGCTTGGGTTTTTTAAATTAATTGTCGGCGGGGCTATTTGATCACTTACACTGAGTGCAGTAAACACAGACTCAATCCCTCCAGCCGCACCCAGCATATGACCAGTCATCGACTTGGTGGAACTGATGGCCAGAGATTTTGCATGATCGCCAAAAACGGTTTTTATTGCAATCGTCTCACACCTGTCATTGAGAGGCGTTGAAGTTCCATGGGCATTGATATAGTCGACCCTGTCTGGTGTATATCCCGCGTCCTGCAAGGCTACTTTCATTGCCCTTGCCCCGCCTTCACCGTTTTCAGGCGGCGCAGCAATATGATAAGCATCACTGCTCAAACCATACCCCGTTACTTCCGCATAAATCCGGGCTCCACGCGCAAGAGCCTGTTCATATTCCTCCAGCACCAGCATTCCGGCACCTTCAGCCATGACAAACCCGTCCCGGTCTTGATCAAAGGGACGCGAGGCTTCCTGCGGTGAGTCATTTCTCACCGACAAGGCTTTCATCGCGGCAAAACCACTGATTCCCAGAGGACATACAACTGCTTCGGTTCCCCCGGTGATCACCATATCACTGCTGCCATACTTGATATGCCTGTATGCCTCTCCCACCGCATGAGTTCCTGCAGCACAGGCGGTAGTCAGCGTCAGATTCGGACCTTTAGTTTTCAATACCATTGAAATATGCCCTGACGGCATATTGGGTATAACCATTGGAATAAAAAACGGGGTGATCCTTTTTGGTCCACGCTCCAGACACACCTTGTGATATTTCTCAATGGTCGGCAACCCACCCATGCCACATCCGGTTATGACACCGATTCGCTCACAATTCTCCTCAGTGACTTCAAAACCACTGTCTTGCATGGCCATCATGGCAGCAGCAATTCCATACTGCACAAACAGGTCTAGGTGCTTGACCTGTTTCTTGTCCATAAAATCATTTGAGTTAAAATCTTTGACTTCAGCGGCAATCTGCACACCATAATTACTGACATCGAACCGGGTAATCAGATCTATCCCGCTCTTACCCGAGCATATGTTGTTCCAACTTTTTTCCAGCCCGGTTCCCAATGGAGTAACCAGCCCGAGTCCTGTAACTACAACTCTTCGCTTCACTATAGCTTCTCCTTATATGCCCTTCTCGTGATTAAACCGAATCGGGGTATACGATCCGAGTAAGCTTCAATATCCTGCAATATCCATAAAATAGTGCCCGTCAGGAAACGGCCTGTTTGTTCAACCTCTCCATCGCAGACCGGATTTCATCCTATTGTCCCGTCAACGCTGTTCTGACTTATCTTGTTTGTCATTTCATCATTGACGAGACTCCGGGAATATTGAATATATTCCTGTGGTATAATTTCCCCTGCACCAGGATATAAAAAAAATCACGTTTCCGGGCAGACACTGTATATCTGTTTTGGTAATTGTTGGAGCTCAATTTTCAAAAACAGGAAAACAGGCAGAAGGATATTGATATTGCCACCCAATCAAAGGTATTTACCCTTTCTGTTTATTGACGTAATCAATTGCATCCTGAACAGTAGAAATACCCTCTGCATCCTCATCAGGAATTTCAATATCAAAACCTTCTTCCATCGCCATGATCAGTTCAACAAGATCAAGTGAATCAGCACCAAGATCATCAACGAAAGAGGCATCCGGCACTACTTTTTCTTTTTCAACGCTTAACTGCTCAACGATTATATCTATCATTTCCTGCTCAATAGCCATTTGTTTTTCTCCTAATTTTTTCTTTTTATTCTTAAGGGTGACCTTAAAATCAAACTACATATACATGCCACCATTCACATGAAGAGTCTGCCCTGTGATGTACCTGCCGTCCTCTGAAACGAGAAAAGCAACGGCTCCGGCCACATCATCAGTTGAGCCCAGACAGTTGAGAGGTATTTCACTTGTCAACTGTTCTTTCACGTCTGCACTTAAAAGATCTGTCATTTCTGTTTCAATATAGCCGGGGGCCACACTGTTTACAGTGATATTTCGTGAACCGTATTCCCTGGCAACAGATTTAGTCAAGCCGATCAACCCGGCTTTTGCAGCAGAGTAGTTCACCTGTCCCGGATTGCCGGCAAAACCTGAAACCGAGGAGATATTGACAATACGTCCCCATCTCTTTTTCATCATCGTTTTTGATACTGCTTTTGAGCAGAGAAATACTCCTTTCAGGTTAGTATCAAGTACTGCATCCCAGTCGGCTTCCTTCATTCGGGCCATCAATCCGTCTCTTGTAATACCGGCATTATTCACGAGTATGTCAACTTTCCCGGCTTCCTTCACGATTTTTCTGAAGGCATCAGTGACTTCCGACCCATCGGCAACATTGAATCCGATAATTTCAGCCTTGCCACCATTTTCAAGAATCTCTTTCTGCGTCTGTCGTGCAGCTTCGGCTCTACTGACATAATTGATATACACAAGAGCGCCCATGGAGGCTAGTCGTATACATATAGCCCTGCCTATTCCTCTGCTTCCACCGGTTACTACCGCAACTTTTCCCTCAAGCTCCATATCAGCGACGCTCCTCAATTTTTTTAATCAACTTCGGAACCACTTCGAACAGATCCCCCACTATACCATAGTCTGCAATATCAAATATGGATGCATTTTTATCCCTGTTTATCGCTACAATGGTTTCAGTAGACTGCATTCCAGCCACATGCTGGACGGCACCTGAGATACCGCAGGCAATATACAGTTTTGGAGCCACGGTTTTGCCGGTCTGGCCAACCTGATGAGGATATGGAATCCACCCTGCATCGACAACAGCCCTTGACGCCGAGACTTTTGCTCCCATAACATCAGCCAGCTTTCTTATCAGCTCAAACCCTTTTTCACTTTCAAGCCCTCTGCCGCCTGAAACAAGGATATCCGCTTCCTGGATATTCACTTCAGCCCCTTGGGATGCCACCGTTTCCAGTACCCTGACCCGGCTTTCCAATAATGAAGGGGCCGGATCAATATCGATGATTTCACCCTTGCGGGATTCATCAAACTCAAGGGCTTTCATCACCTTTGGTCGAACTGTTGACATCTGAGGACGGGATGACTCACAGACAATGGTTGCCATGATATTTCCACCAAAAGCCGGTCTTGTCTGTAAAAGGGCCCCATCCTTTTCACGAATTTCAAGCCGGGTACAGTCTGCCGTCAGGCCCGCATTCAACACAGTGGCAACACCCGGAATAAAAGAACGTCCAATCGCCGTCGCACCAGCCAGAACAATCTCCGGCTTATATTTTTTTATGATCGAAGTGAGAACTGAACAGTACCTTTCATCAGTGAATTCAGCCAGTGACTCATGATCTGTTCGGTAAACAATATCGGCACCATAGCCGATCAGTTCATCCGCAATATTTCCTGTTCCATGTCCAAGAAGAACTGCAGACAGCTGTACACCAAGTTTGTCAGCAAGAGTTCGTCCTATACCGAGCAGTTCAAGAGATACGGGGGCCAGCTCCCCTGCCCTGAATTCACAAAACACCTGCACTCCCTTCCAGTCTGTAATGTCGGTTTTGGCTTCTTTATCAACGTCCAGACTCAGAGCCTCAACCTCGCAACTTTCCACACAGGAACCGCAGAGTGTACAATTCTCGCCAATAACTGCACAGCCATTTTCTATGTTGATTGCAGCAAAAGGACAGTTTTCCTCACAGATTCCGCAACCTATACAGAGTTCTTCGTTTACTTTTAACATAATTATTGATTTCCGCCTTGCTGAAAAAACGGGACCAGTTTTTCTACAAGTTGTTCTATCTGTTCATCGAGTGTCCCCGTAAGGATAGCCTTATCTCCCCTCGCCGGTGGTGGAAACACATTCACCACCTGCGTCGGTGATCCGGGTAAACCAATGCATTTGCTGTCAGCTCCAATATCTTCAGCGCTCAGACTGATGATATCAATTTTTCTAGCCTTCATCTTTCCCTTCAGGGAAGGGACTCTTGGTTCATTGATGTTCTTTACAACTGAGAGTAATGCAGGAAGACGTATTTCAACAACATCATACCCGTCATCCATCATCCTTTCCACAACAAGTACATCAGGTCCAACTTCCCTGATTTTCTGTGCGCAGGTAACATATGGAATATCCAGGCGCAGGGCCAAACCCGGACCCACCTGAGCAGTATCACCATCAATAGCCTGTTTCCCGCAAAGAATAAGATCAAACTCTCCGGTTTTCCGCACTGCCTGAGAAAGAGTATAAGCCGTCGCCCATGTGTCCGCACCGGCAAAGGCTCTGTCGGAAACCAGAACAGCCTTGTCCGCACCACAACTGACAGCCTGACGCAGAACATCTTCTGCCTGGGGGGGGCCCATGGTAAGAACGGTCACTTTTCCACCGTGAGCTTCCTTCAAGCGAACCGCCTCTTCCAGAGCATGCTGGTCATAGGGATTCATTATGGATTCAACACCTTCCCGCGCCAGAGTGTTCGTCTCCGGGTCCAGCCGAACATCCTTGGCATCAGGCACCTGCTTCACACAAACAATTATATTCATATACCGAACCGCACTTCTGTTATTTTAAGAAAAAAGCAATTAATGGTCATCCGGCAGGTCATTTTGCGTATTCCTTATTGAGCTCCTGACCGATGACATTTCTCTGGATTTGATTGGTGCCCTCATAAATCTGAAGTATTTTAGCATCCCTCATCATCTTTTCCACTGGATATTCACACATATAACCATATCCACCCATAACCTGAACAGCATCAGTTGTCACCTTCATCGCCACATCAGTTGCATGAACCTTACAAATGGAGGAAGCTTTCGACATATCCCTGGGATGGGCCTGAATATGCTTTGCCGCGGCATAAACCAGGGCTCTCGCTGATTCTATACCGATAGCCATATCAGCAAGAAGATGCTGAACAGCCTGAAAACCGATAATCGGCCTGCCAAACTGTTTTCTCTGTTTGGCATACGGTGCAGCTTCATCAAGAGCACCCTGGGCCAGACCTATCCCCAGAGCCGCAATACCGGGCCTGGAAAGATCCAGTGTCTTCATAACGGTTATAAAACCTGTTCCCTTACGCCCAATCAACCGATCCTTGGGGATACGGCAATCTTTAAATATAAGCTCCGTTGTTGACGAAGCCCTGATACCCATTTTTTTCTCTTTAGGACCACAGCTGAAACCAGGATCACCCTCCTCAATAACGAACATAGAAGCACCACGGGGCCCCTTGCTGCGATCTGTAATGGCAACGATGGAATAAACCTGAGCCTCACCACCATTGGTTATCCACTGCTTGGTGCCGTTAATGACCCACTCATCCCCGTCTAGAACAGCAGTAGTCTGAATGCCAGAAGCATCTGAACCGGCATTGGCTTCAGTCAGGCCAAAAGCTGCAAATTTCTTTCCGACGGCAATATCGGGTAGATATTTCTGTTTCATTTCTTCAGAGCCGCTTATGATAATAGGATAGGCACCCAGGAAATTTGCGGCAAACGCGGTTCCCACTCCCACGCAGCCACGACTGAGCTGCTCAAGGATCAGGACAATATCAAAACAGCCTCCGCCAAAACCTCCGTATTCCTCAGGAATAGGAACACCGAAAAGATCCGCCTGGGCCATTTCATTGAGAATTGCTCTTGGAAACTCGTGTTTTTCATCAAGTTCTGCACGGATTGGTATAATTCTTTCATCAGTGATCTGTCTTGCAATATCAACGATCATCTGTTGTTCTTCAGTTAAAAAATAATCCATTTTAAAATCTCCTGTTTACCACTTTGTCAGGACTGCTCCCCAGGTAAATCCGCCTCCAAACGAACAGAATAGTACAGTTTTGCCGACAGCAAGGAACCCTTCCCTGTTTGCTTCATCCAATGCTATCGGAATTGATGCTGCTGAAGTGTTGCCGTATTTGGAAACATTTACAAACATCTTTTCCGGCGGTATATCAAGGCGATCAGCCAGGTTTTTCAATATCCGGATATTTGCCTGGTGCGGTATGACACAGTCAACCTCGGCCATACCTAGTCCATTTTTCTCCAACACCCCACGGGCCGCTTCTTCCATGGCTCTTACCGCATGCTTGAATACTTCCCGGCCCTCCATCAGGATATGAGCACCAGGATTATCCTTCACTTCGAGATCGGGGTTAAGGCTTTTGGGAGCATGCATACATAACAGATTCCACAGTCTGCCGTCAGATCCCATCTGTGTATCAATAAGTCCTCTGTCGGAATCACTGTAGCCGAAAACCGCGGCACCAGCTCCATCACCAAACAGAATACAGGTGTTTCTGTCAGTCCAGTCCAATCTGGCCGATAATGTCTCTACACCAATGACAAGAATCTTTTTCGTATGATCCGCCCGGATATATTTATCAGCAAGATCATAGCCATAGAGAAAACCGGAACAGGCGGCGTTCAGGTCATAAGCAAAGGCATTTCGGGCACCAATTTCATCTTGAACAAAACAGGCGGTAGAAGGCATAAGCATATGCGAACTGATGGTGCCCACAACCACAAGATCCAGCTCCTCAGGCAAAACTTCCGCAGCCTCAAGGGCTTTTCCGGCAGCATTCGCCGCAAGCTGATAAGCTTTTTCACCTTTTCCACCAATACGCCTGGCTTCTATACCCGTCCGGCTTCGAATCCACTCATCATTAGTTTCAACAATACTCTCAAGCTCAGCATTGGTCAGTATTTTCTTGGGTAAACAGGATCCAGTTCCCAATACGACAGTTCCCATTCGATCTCCACTTTATACTCGGTTTTCTTCAGAATTGAGACTACGCTGGATATCTTGATTAATATTATGCTTTACCATTTTTGAGGCTTCAATGATTGCGTTTTTTATTGCTTCAGAGCTTGACTTTCCATGACAGATAATACCGGTACCCGCAAGACCGAGGAGTGGCGCACCACCATAAGTGGCGTAGTCCACCCGTTTCCTGAATCTTTGAAAGGCGGGACGGGCAAGAAGGTAACCCAGTTTTGCCGTCCAGGATTTAAGGATTTCGTCCCTGAGCATCATCATGGCGGCTTCAGCCAGTCCCTCACTGATTTTCAGGCAGATATTTCCAACAAATCCGTCACAGACAATGACATCCACATTCCCCTGAAAAACATCTCTTCCTTCAACATTGCCGATGAAATTCAGCGAGCTGTTCTGCAACAGAGGAAACGTCTCCTTAATAAGATTATTTCCTTTGCCTGTTTCTTCCCCGATGGTGAGAAGCCCCACACTGGGATTGGATATGTCAAGGATACGTGAAAAAGATGATGCCATCACCGCAAACTGAAAGAGATGCTGGGGACGACAATCAACATTAGCACCGATATCCATAAGAATAACCGGTTTTTTCAACGTTGGAAAAACAGAGGCTATTCCTGGACGGCAAACTCCGTTTAACCGCCCAAGCTTACGCACTCCAGCAGCCATTGTCGCACCTGAATTTCCGGCACTGACGACGGCCTCAACCTTACCCTGTTTCAACAGATCAAAAGCCACCATTACCGACGAATCCTTTTTCTTACGGATTGCGTCAACAGGATGCTCATTCATCTCAATAACCTGAGATGCATGAACAATTTTTATAAGCTCCGATATTTCGGGTGCAGGTACCAGCTTGTCAACATAGTCCCGAAGAAGATGTTCATCCCCAACAAGACTTACTTCCAACCCGGCCTGTTCAGCGGCGAGCAGTGCTCCAGCAATCAAGTCCTCAGGGCCATGGTCTCCGGCCATGGCGTCCAGGGCTATTTGCACAGCACTCTCCTATTCCAGATCGGTGTCAAAACTGTAAACAGTTCTGCCTTTATATTTTCCGCAGCTGCCGCACAGTCTGTGCGGTTCTTTAGGTTCACCACATTCACCACAAACTGAAAGTCCCGGGGCTTTCAAGGCATCATGGGAACGTCTTTTTCTGGTACGTGAGCGAGAATGCCTTCTTTTAGGTAATGCCATTTTATCCTCCAATCAGGTATGAAAACATACCGTTTTATCTTTTTCGTTATTTACAGATTTTTTTTAAAACAGCGAAGGGAGAGTCCACCGTATCCGATAAGCACCTGCAATCGGCATCATTGAGAATCACACCACATTGCGGACACATCCCTTTGCAATCTTCCCTGCACAGGACCCTGACAGGTAATGCAAGATACACCTGTTCCTGCAGAATTTCAAAAAGATCAATAAAAGATTCTTCCAGATACAGGATATTTACATCCTCAGCGAGGACCTCTTTCTCCCCGGTTTCAAAAACAGTTTCTCCGCGAAGAATACCCTGGTAAAAGAAGTCACCTGACAAGCGGTGCTGAACCCGTTCGCCACACCTGTCACAACTCACTGTCCAGTCCCCTTCAATCTTCCCTTTCAGGATCACCGACTCATCGATTTGACGATAGACGGTAACCGCCAATCGGGCGGAAAAATCTATACTTCGCTCCGGAAAAGGGACCCAATCCTCACTGCTGATTGTATAATAATCAGGCTCTGTGGTTATTTTCTCAACGACCAGCTTCATAAATCAATCAAATAGCGATGAGGAATGTATCCGAAACAAAAGAAAGAAAAAATAATCAATTTAAGGAATAATCGCCAGAAAAAAATTCACTCCCGGAAAAAATTCACTCTTTTCGGATCTCCCAACACTTTTCGGCCGGCTTCACCATCTTTTCATACACCTGGGAGCATGACCGTTCAATGTAATTGGTCACAGGGATAGCAACTCTATGATTTTATTACCTCTGAAGTGCAGGATTCAGGTGTCAAAGAACCCGGGAAAGACGCTCAGAACTCTTCTGCAGTCGCAGGCAGGTTCTGGCAAACACGAACTCCAGCAACTCCACAGCCAGTTCTGGATCGGCCTCTTTTAACTGAAGATAACGTTTTCGTGAAAGGGTGAAAATTCTGGTTTTTTTTACTGCCAGCAGGGTAGCACTGTGGATATGGCCAGGCAAAAGAGCACCTTCACCCACTGGTGCGCCCCGCTCCAGCAGGGCAACAACCTGAGTTCTCTCCGCAAAACCGGTTCTTTCTTGAACGGCAAGCCGGCCTTCGGCAATAAAAAAAATCCCATCTCCCTGTTGTCCGGCGGAAAAAAGGATATCACCTTCATCCAAGGATATTTCGTCCAGCAGAGAAAACAAAAATCCTTTTTTTTCAGGGGGAAAATCCCTGAAAAAAAGATTCTGCAGATCCTTTTCCGGTTTATTCATTCTTTATTTACTCCGGGATCCGTGCGAATTAATGCATAACTGCTCACAGGCAGCCGGCTTTTCATTGTCCCTTTTATCCCCCCACGGCCAAAAGCACTTGCGAATAAAAGAGCCTGTGAAAATCTGCAGCAGGTGCACAAATACTGGAAAAGCAGGTATACTGCATCTGTTTATCACTTTTCCCTGAGGAAAGAATTATTCTTTTCCTCCAGCACCTTGATCAGCCCCTCAAATTTTTCCTTGCGCAGAATCGGCTTGAACTGCTGCTGATAATTCCGCACGAGACTGACACCTTCAATATTAATATCATAGACCATCCAGCGATTGTCCACCTGTTTCATAATATAATGAACCGGAATTTTTACTCCCTTATTCTCTATAACGGTGGAAACCTGGGCCCTCCTGCCTTTTATGATCTCCGCTTTGAACTCAATTTCCTGCCCTGAATAGCTTTCAAGCTTTCCTATATACACATTTTCAAGAAGTTTTTTGATGAGCCGGGTAAAATACACTCTCTGGGAATCATCTATCCTGCGCCAGGTTTTACCAAGTATTCTCTTGGACATTTCCTTAAAATCAAAACCATGGCTTATCACTTCCATTATTTTGCTTCGCCTCTCGGCCCGATGTTCATCACCTTTCAGAGATGTATCAACCAGTATGGTCGTCAATTCATCCAGAACGGGTTTCAACGCTTCGGTCGGGCTTTTATCTGCGGCCGTGGCACTGGAACACATCAACAATGAAACCAGCAGAAACTGACAGATCATTCTTCTCATTATTCTCACCATTTACAAGTATCACTACAAGTTATTGTAACTAATCATTATTTTGCACTGCCAAAAGCAAATTTGGAGATCAATGATTCTATATCAAGGGAGGATTCAGTCTCCCGCAGGATATCCCCAGGTTTGAACATTTCCTCCTCTCCCCCGAGACTCAGCTGAATATATTTATCCCCTATGATTCCCTGGGATTTTACAGAAGCCATGGAATCAGTTGGAACCTGCAGATCGTTATCAAGCTGTAAAGTTAACACGGCGACATCATCTTCCCCGAGGGAAATATCCGCGACACTGCCCACAGGTACTCCGGCAACCTGTACCGAAGCCCCCTTTTTCACTCCGGCAACATTATCAAATTCCGCCTTGATCGTATAAGTTGACCCACTGGTCAGAAAAGAAACTTCCCCAAGCTGCAGGGCAAGGTAACCAAAGGCACAGAAACCGATAATCATAAATAACCCGACCAGGATTTCAAGAGTACTGTTTTTCATTTTTCCACCAGATGACTTTGATAAATATCGCCCATGGTCATTTTCACAAATTCCTGAATATGTGGTTTTTCCGACCATTGAATTTCTTCAGGACTGCTGAACACATCCATTTTCCCTCGTTCCAGGATAATAACCCGATCCGCCAGATTAAAGATTTTGGGAATATCGTGACTGACAATAACTGAAGTAAAACCGAACTCCGCCTGTGTCCTGGCAAAGAGATGATATATTTCCTGAGACATAACAGGATCAAGCCCGGTTGTCGGCTCATCAAAGAGCATAATCTCAGGATTGAGCTGCATGGCCCTGGCAAGGCCGACACGTTTTCGCATTCCCCCGCTCAACTGTGCCGGATATTTCTCTTCATGCCCCGACAACTCAAGCTGGGCCAGGGTAGTCATGACCAGTTCCCTTATCTCTTCTTCCAACTTCTGTGTTCTCTCCCTGAGGGGCAGAGCTACATTTTCAAAAACAGTAAGCGAATCAAAGAGAGCGGATCCCTGGAAAAGAACACCGAAGTGAGTGCGCAGCCTCTCCAGTTCTTTTCCTTTAGTCCTGGTCACATCAGTACCCTTCACCAGAACCTGCCCGCTGTCAGCCCGCATCAGACCAAGAATAAGTTTTAAAGTAACACTTTTTCCCTGGCCACTTCCACCGGCAATAACTGTCGTCTGCCCCTTCGGAATGGAAAAACTGACCCCATCAAGTACGGTCTGAACGGAACCGTCTTTTTTGCTGAACGATTTCGTAACATCTATAAACTCAATAGCCGAAGTCATCAGAGAAGTACCGCGGTAAGAAGATAATCAAAAACAAGAACAGAAATAGAGGAAAGGACTACAGCCTGGGTCGTCACTCTGCTGACACTTTCCGCACCAAAACCAGCACCCCTGATTTCCCTGACAAAATACCCCCTGCCGGTACAGATCCAGACAACCAGCAGGGCAAACACAAACGATTTTATAATTCCAAGCTGAATATCATGGTTTGTAACGCTTGAACGCATCCCTTCAATATAACTTCCCGGATTGACATCCATCAACGAAACTCCTGCCACATATCCTCCGGCAATCCCCACCACATCAAAAATAACCGTCAACAGAGGCAGAGAGATGAGTATTGCCAGAAACTTGGGCGTAATAAAATATCGAAAAGGGTCCACTGCCATACATTCAAGAGCATCAATCTGTTCCGATATCCGCATGATGCCAAGCTCGGCACACATAGCAGACCCTGCCCTGCCCGCCACCATCAGGGCTGTAAGTACCGGACCAAGCTCCATTATCAGGGTGAGTGAGACCGCAGAACCCAGCATCCCTTCAGCACCAAATTTATTTAATGAATAATATCCCTGCAGGCCAAGCACCATTCCCGTGGAAGCAGCGGTAAAAAAAATAACGGCCAGCGAACCGACACCAATAAAATTTATCTGCCTGAGCAATTCCCTGAATCTGAATGGTCTCCTGAAAATTCCCCGGAAAGCTTTGCCCAGAAACAGGGTCATCCTACCCAGATCGGCCATGATATACAGTCCGGTATTGCCAAGATTTCCCAACGGGTTTGTTCTAATTGGTTTCATGCCGGAAGTTCTGTCTTGAGTATACATTATCCTGAATCCGTAGCGGCTTTGTGCTCATCTTTCATAATTGCTCACAAGCACCATATATAGATCAATATTCCTATATGTCAATATACTTAAACTTCATCCTTCAAATGAAATTCTTCTAAAGAAAGCAAAAATTACCCGGCAGGTAAATTTTACACACGAACAGGGGTTGTATTTATTCACTGATCGACTCTCCCTTCCTTGGATCAAAAGTATCCCGCAAGGCTTCTCCTATGAAGATCAAAAGAACAAGGGTCAAAACAAGCACAAAAAAAGATGACATGGAAAGCCACCAGGCATCAATATTGTTTTTTCCCTCTGCAAGAAGCTCGCCAAGACTTGGAGTGGATGGAGGGACACCAAGTCCAAGAAAATCAAGACTGGTCAAGGCAAGAATCGACGCAGAAACCCTGAAAGGCAGAAACGTTATGACCGGAGTCATGCTGTTCGGCAGGAGATGTCGCCACATTATGGCAATGTTGGAAACTCCGAGGGCCCGGGCAGCCTTGACATACTCCATGTTTCTGCCCCGCAGGAATTCGGCTCTTACATAATCAGACAAACCCATCCAACTGAAAAGAGACAACAGGAGAAAAAGGAGAAAAATTGAAGGCTGAAAAAGCGACGCAAAAATAATAAGGAGGTAAAGCTCGGGCATTGCGCCCCATATTTCAATGATTCGCTGAACAATAAGATCAACACGCCCCCCGAAAAAGCCCTGCACGCTCCCCACGAGAATACCAAAAAAACTGCCGGCCAGAGTCAAAACAAGACCGAAAAGAACACTCAGACGAAATCCATAAATAAGCCTGGCCAGAACATCCCTGCCCCGGTCATCGGTTCCCAGCAGATTTTCCTTTGTCGGCGGGGAAGGCAGGGGGGCATCAATATAAAAATTGATGGAATTATAGTCGTGTTGAACTGGTGGAAATATCACATAATTCCCAGGCCCTTCAACAAGTTTCCGAAAACAGGGATCCTTGTAATCGGTTTCCGTTTCAAAATCTCCTCCGAAAACGGTCTCGGGATATGATATAAACACAGGGAAATAAAATCTGCCCTGGTAGTGCACAAGCAGAGGAGCATCATTGCTGATCAGTTCAGCAAAGCCACTGCTGACAAAGAGCAACAGAAATATCACCAGACTGAAGTAACCTCTTCTGTTTCTCTTGAACCTCTGCCAGTACCGTTTTCTGCGATAAGCTGCACCAGACAGGTGCCGTGATTCACACGCCATATCAGCTCTCCACCGCCTTGAAGCTGATACGGGGATCAACCAGCACGTAACTCAGATCAGATAACAATCGGGAAACAAGTCCGATCAATGTGAAAAAATAGAGTGTGCCCAGAACTACAGGATAGTCACGGTTCAACACAGATTCATAGGCAAGCAGCCCCATACCGTCCAGGGAAAAAATAGTCTCAATCAACAGGCTGCCAGTGAAAAACGATGCAAGAAAAAAACCGGGAAAACCGGTAATGATTGGAATAATCCCATTTCTGAAAATATGTTTGTATAGAACCTGGTTTTCCGACAACCCCTTGGCCCTGGCGGTCAATACATATTGTCTGCGAATTTCCTCCAGGAAAGCATTTTTAGTGAGCATGGTCATTACAGCAAGACTTCCAACACCGCCTGCAGTAACAGGCAGAACCATATGCCAAAGGTAATCCAGGAGTTTTCCGAGATAACTCAACTCGGCCCAGTTATCGGAAACCAGACCGCGCAGGGGAAAGATCGACCAGAAACTTCCCCCACCAAAGAGCACCAGAAGCAATACGCCGAGAACAAAGCCGGGGATACCATAACCAATCAGAATAACAGTTGAACTCAAAGTATCAAAACGTGAACCGTCGTGAACCGCCTTCTTTATGCCGAGGGGAATACAGATACCGTATACAATAAGAAAATTCCATAACCCCAGGGACATGGACACAGGCATCCTGGACAGAACCAGATCAACCACACTCCTGTTGTAATAATATGAATCGCCAAAATCAAAAACAAGATAGTTTTTCATCATGATGAGAAACCGCTGGCCGGGTGACTTATCGAAACCGTACAGTTTTTTCAGTTCCTCCACCTTTTCTTTGCCCAACCCTGATGCGCCACGATAGAACCCGACGGTTCCCCCGCTCACTTCCCCCCCGCCTTTCCCATAACCTTCAATATCCGCAATCAATTTTTCCACCGGCCCACCGGGAACAAACTGGGTGATCACAAATGTGACAAACATCACCCCAAACAGGGTTGGTATCATCAGAAAAATGCGTTTTACAATATAAAAAAACATTGTCCGTGAAAATTTTGGGCTGAGTTTAATGAAAAATAACCAGTGTTCATCCGGGAACACCCTTTTCGCCCGATGTCTGCGTCACAGGGACAGCAACACTATGATTTAATGACATCTGAACTGTAATTGCTCACCTGCCACAGAATTTTCCAGGATTTTTTCTTCGTTTTTACCTGCCTATGTGGACAAAAGAGACCGTAAAAAGCTGGGATGCCCGTGAGCAATTACCGGAAAATAACATTTTAAACACCATAAAAGAAGAATATTTCTTGTTTTTTCTTTTTCTTTATGTCTTGTTTTAAGAAGAGGAAAAAGAGTGAATAAACCATCCATGGCCAGCCTCCATGGCCCAGCCACAAAAATCTAATGAAGATCCCGACTGCTGCAAAACACCCTCCAGCCGCGGATTTTCAGAGAAAAATTTTCAAGACGTTTTGAAATGCAACGACTCACAGGAGCAACGGCTCTGTAATTTTATTGCCCCTGAACTGTAATTGATACGGAAAAAACAGAATGGAACAACTCGACACCCTGATCCGGAATAACAATGATCTGCAGAAACTGGTGCAGCTTGCGAAACAGACTGATGCCATCGCCCTTGATACGGAATTTGTCTGGGAACGTACATATTTCCCGCAGCTGGGCCTCATCCAGATTGCCCTTTCGGATGAGGACTGCTTTCTTATTGATCCCTGCGCCATAAAGGATTTATCACCTCTTGGACAACTGCTGGCCGACAGAAGCATAGTGAAAATTTTTCATGATGCGCCCCAGGACCTCATAATTCTCAACAGGGCGACAGGTGCGGTTCCACAGAATATTTTTGACACCAGGCTGGCTGCCGGTTTCTCCAATCTTCCCTCTACACTCTCCCTCTACAACCTAGCCAGGGAACTGCTTGATATAACTATTTCCAAAACCGAAACCCGGACAAACTGGTTGCAGCGGCCTCTCAGTTCGGAACAGATTGCCTATGCCCTCAACGATGTACGCTATCTCAGGGCAATAAGGGTTATTCTCCTTAGCCGGATCATTGGCCCCAAAATCAAGGCATGGCTCCAGGAAGAACTCAATCTCCTGAACAATCCGGCTACATATTCGGGCCCGTCACTGGATAAAAAATTCAGGAAAATAAGAGGAGCAGGCAGTCTGGACAGGGCTGGCCTGGCGGTATTGAAAAACCTGACAATCTGGCGGGAAACCACTGCGAAAAAGCTGAACCGACCGAGGGGACACATTGTGAAGGACGATGTTCTTCTGGAACTGGCCAGACAACGACCTCGAACTGTTGACGCACTCAGAGAGACAGGGATTCTTTCATCAAACGCCTATAAAAAATATGGCAGAACTATTGCGGCAGTCACTGATGAGACCTGTCGGCAGGATCCGTCATCTTTTCCACCTGTCAAACATTCTGTACGTCTGACTGCAAAACAGAAAAAAACCTATGAAAAACTGAACAACCTCATTACATTAAAATGTGAGCTTCTGGGTATCGCACCTCCTCTTGTCGGCACCAGCGCAGAATTGAAACAGGTGGTTCGGATGCTCAGCAGCAACAACAGGGAGAACAACACTCAGCTAAGACAGACTGGCGGATGGCGAAAAATCCTTCTTGAAGATTTTTTAAAACAAAACATATGAGGAAACAGTTAACTTAAGCGATGAAAAATTCAAACATATACGCAACAATAACAGTATGTTTTCTTATTATTCTCTCCCCTTTATACTCCCCTGCAGCCGAAAAGGACGGATGGGAAAACGGCTCAGACTACAACTCTTATTATAACGCTAAAGAACGGGACTCTCTCAAGGGAATCCTTGTCAAGTTCAAAACAGTGACGCCACTTTCAGGAATGAGCCCGGGAACAGCCTTTATCCTTCGTGAGGGAGATGATGATATCCTAGTCCATCTCTGCCCCCGTTCTTTTGCCGATGCAAAGGGAACCGGCTTGCGCAAGGGAGTTAAGACCAAGGTTAAGGGATGCTGGGCGTTTATTAACGGTAAAGATGTCTTTATTGCCTCCAAGGTTAAACAGGGAGAACATTTCGAGTTCAAAGTGAGACTGACGAAGGACGGAACTCCCTTCTGGACTATGAGTCCTGATGAACTGAAAAAGGAAAGAAACTCAAAATAACCCCTGTGAATAACAGCGATTCCCTGATTTCGTGACGACTTCGTGAATATTTCCCAGGTAACAACTTGAGAAGTTACTATAAATTCATGAATCTGACGTGTTTGAAAAAAACTCACTCACCTCCCCGCGGGGCGTCACCATTGAACGCTCACGGATTCAGAAATAAAGTGTCAGGTTGAGTTTCCAGCACAGGCAGTATTAAAAAAGCCTTTCCAGATTCTGGAAAGGCTTTTTTCTTTTTAATGCAATATTTGTCTGCATCAAATCTAATGCTGCCGGGTACCCTGTACAATAATTTTTCTGACTACCCATGAAATTCAGTCAGTTTGGAGATGTGGCTGATAAAACAGCCACATCCCCAGTTTCACAAGTATCAGGCTGAGTTTTGTACATAATCAAAATAACTTTTACTCTTTTCCGGGCAATTGATCAAGGTACCATTTCATCGGATCAATAAGCTCAAATCCGATTTCCTGCAACTTTTTCTTCACATTTATAACATTGTTTGTGTGCAGATACGGAAAAACGGCTCGTTTTTCCCCGTCCCAGAATCTCGCAACCAGTACACTGCCGAGAGAAATATTCTCCTCGGTAATGACATCAATGATTTTTTTCATCTGTCCGGGTTTCTCTTTGGTAAGAATACAGAGAAGACTGCCGGGTTCATCAATTCCCATGATATTAACAAAAGCGGAAAGCAGATCCCTGGTAGAGAGAATTCCTTTCAAATACCCCTGTTCATCAATTACGGGCAACGCTCCAACCTTCTTTTTCTGCATGACAAGCAGGGTGTCCTGCAGGGTAAAATAGGCATAAATGGTGAGTGGTTCTTTTGTCATGATTTCCCTGACGGGAAAGTTCATGATTTTCCCCAGGGTAATTTCATAATCCTCTTTTTTTAGAAGCGTCGAGGGCATCGCGTCCCGCATGTCACGATCAGTCACTATCCCTACCAGCAACCCTTTTTCATCTACGACAGGAAGGTGCCTGATACCATTATCAGTCATTAATTTCCTGGCTTCAGCGATGGAAAGATCTGGACTTGCAGTTATCAAGTCTGTGGACATCCTTTCACTTACAAACATAATTCCTCCAAAATACAAAATTTATAAAAAAATCCGCTACAATTTTTATTTACGTAAATCAGCCAGCAGTTTTATATGGTTTTCCACGAGAAGAGGCAATATATCAAGATTGTATCCTCCTTCCAACACCGAAACCACTTTACCGTCAGTCAGGGTATTCACCAGATTGACGACAACTTCAGATACAAAATCATAGCCATCGGTGGTCAGATTGGTTCCTGACATCAGATCTGTTACATGGGCGTCAAACCCTGCTGAAACCAGAATAAATTCGGGCCTGAATTTCTTAAATGCCGGAATCAAATCCTGTGTTATCTTTTTTCTGTATTCCTCATCTCCCCGCCCGGGCAACACAGGTGAATTGAGTGTATATCCACTACCGATACCGACACCCGTTTCGAATTCTCTTCCGGTTCCAGGGTAGGCGAAAGAAGGATGTTCATGTATAGAGTAATAAAAGACCGAGGGATCCTGGTCAAAAATATGTTGAGTCCCATTGCCATGATGCACGTCAAAATCAATGATCCCAACCCGCTCAATACCATAATTTTTCTGCAGATAACGGGCTCCGATGGCAACATTGTTGAAATAACAGAACCCCATGGGTTTATCTACTTCCGCATGATGTCCGGGGGGGCGGACAGCACAGAAGGCATTATCGATATTTCCCGCCATGACTTCGTCTATGGCCTTCAATACACCGCCTGCAGCGAGAAAAGCAATTTCGTAACTCTCCCGACAAATACCATTATCAGGATGATCAAATTCAGGTAACCCCATCAGACAGGTTTCTTGAAATCGCATGATATAATGTATATTATGCACAGCTTCAATCCATCGTTGATTTGCTTTCTCTGCGGGAATCTGAATCAATTTTTCCAGGATACCTGATTTTGACAAGCCATCACAGATGGCTTTCAACCGTTCCGGACATTCTGGATGATATCCCCCGGTAATATGCAGTAAGTACCTTTCGTCATAAACAAAACCCGTTCTTTTCATAAATAATCCCCTGTTTTTCCGCTGAAAACATCTTCCGCTTCAACACTTGTTGCGCAAATCGGTGAAATCGGCCTGTTTTTTCTTTTTCCGGACTACCTCTGAAACTCAGCCAGATTAGAGATGTGCCTGCTTTATCAGGCGAAAAAGCAATTTTTCAAAGAGCCGTTAAAGGAATAACAGCCTAGCACCTTTCAGCCACATATTTCAATAATTTTTCTTAGCTGTTCCATAGTCCATAACATAAATCCGTACACATAAAGAATCTTTTAAGGGTTACTTGAAAATTAAATTTTCGTTCAAACATGAAAACAGAGAAATTTAAATCTGGTTACGTATAAAACTCAGCCTGATAGAGCAGGCACACCCACAATTCGGCTGAGTTTCATGGGTAATCAAGAATTTTAAAGCACGGGCTATTAGTCAGTGCCTGTCCATAGTTGGTCTTTTTGCCCGATATCTGTGTTGGCCGAAAAATTTTATCCTCGGAGGTAAGCGTAGACTCCGATATCAATTATATGCCTGCAGTAAAATTTCCCGTGCACCTTGATCCAGAACAAAAACCCTCATTTCTGAACAGACACTATCAGATATGAGCATTTTTCATTTTCTGAAACACAGGATTCAGTCATTACAATAAGAGATTTCAGCCAGGTCAGATTATTTTTTCCTTGACAAATAAAATGACCATACATTAAAAGAGAGTAACATTGTTACTTTATCAAAGATAATTTAAAAGATAAATTATTTATTTTTCTTGAATTACTAATATGTTACAATCCACAACAACCAATCTTACATTTAAATGATAATATTTTTTTATTTTTTTTTACTTCCATAACAACTTGAATATAAAATATTTTCTGCTTTATGGTATTTATCAATTTTAATGGATAATTATTGACAGTAACAATGTTAGACGACATAAATCCGAAAGTAAAAAACCGACTTGAAAAGGCTGTCATGGAAGTCTTTTCCACCTGCGATTTTCATAAGGCCAGTATCCGTGATATTGCAGAAAGAGCGGGAGTCAGCTTTACAACCATTTACAAACATTACGGCAGCAAGGAACGCCTGCTCTTCACTTTTGTCAACATCTGGATGGAAAAACTGACTGATCGCATTGCTGATCATTTAAACGGTATTCAGGACCTGAAGGAAAAACTGCGCAAAGTATTCTGGCTGCATCTGGAATATTACGAACGACACGAGGAACTTGGTTGTATTCTGTTCATTCGTCTTCCCATGAAAACATGGATGGCCGATGAAACCTTCGACCAGAAGAAAAGAGTCAGACTGATCATTGATGTATTCAAAGCCGGACAGGCGACGGGAATAATCAATCCCCAGGTGAGAGCAGGGACGCTTCTTGACTTTATGCTCGGTTTTATACAACGAAGTTTTTTTATGTGGATAGTACGGGGAAAAAAGGGACGCCTTACCGATGAGGCCAATATTCTTTTTGAAATGGTCTGGCAGGGTATGGTGAACCCGGCAATCATAACCTATACAGATCCTGACAACCAGGAGGCTGCTGTACGTCATACCACTGATAACTTTAACCAGGGAGGCTTCAACAATGCCTTTGGATAAGAGAGAACTGCTGCTGCAAAAAAAAGAAAAAATCGCCCAGGGTGGTGGTAAAAAAAGAATAGAAAAACAGCATGCCAAAGGTAAATTGACAGCACGGGAACGCCTTGATCATTTCTTTGATCCCGGCACGTTCATAGAAACAGATGCCTTTATAAAATGCCGGTGTACGAATTTCGGCATGGACAAACTTGATGCGGAAGGAGAGTCCGTCGTTACCGGTTATGGGCAGATTGACGGCAGAATTGTCTACGCTTATTCCCAGGATTTCACCATCACAGGGGGAGCACTTGGAGAAATGCATGCCAGAAAAATAGTCAAAGCAATGGACAGTGCCGCCAAGATTGGAGCCCCCATGGTCGGCCTGAATGATTCCGGTGGTGCAAGAATACAGGAAGCAGTGGATGCCCTTTCCGGATATGGGGATATTTTTTTCAGGAATTCCATCTACTCCGGTGTAATCCCACAGATATCTGCTATAATGGGTCCTTGCGCCGGTGGAGCTGTCTATTCTCCGGCTCTGACGGATTTTATCATAATGGTTGATAAAACATCCCAGATGTTTATTACCGGTCCTCAGGTTATTAAAGCCGTCACGGGAGAAAAAGTATCCGCCGAAGAACTCGGTGGCGCCATGACACACAACAGTGTCAGCGGAAATGTTCATTTTATCGCCCCTTCCGAACTTGAATGCCTGCAGTCCATCAGAAAATTACTCAGTTTTCTGCCATCAAACAGTATGGAAAAAGCTCCTGCTTATCCTGTCAATGATGACATTAACCGAAAAATTGATTCCCTGAACACGCTCATTCCCGACAATCCAAATAAACCATACGATATCCTTGATGTCATACTGCCAATAGTGGATGATGGTGATTTTCTCCAGAGCCAACCCTATTTTGCAACAAATATCATTACAGGTTTTGCCAGGATCAACGGCAATTCTGTCGGCATTATTGCCAACCAGCCAAACATCATGGCCGGTTGCCTCGATATGAACGCGGGTGACAAGGCCGCCAGATTCATAAGAACATGCGATGCTTTCAACACTCCCCTGCTCACCATTGTCGATGTCCCCGGTTTTCTGCCGGGAACGACTCAGGAATACGGTGGAATAATCAGACATGGTGCAAAAATCCTTTACGCATACAGCGAATCAACCGTACCAAAAGTTACCCTCATCACGCGAAAAGCATACGGCGGTGCTTATGTGGCCATGTGCTCAAAGTCCCTTGGTGCCGATATGGTATTCGCCTGGCCTACCGCAGAAGTCGCAGTCATGGGATCTGAAGGAGCTGTCAATATCATTTTCAAAAAAGAGATCTCAAAATCAGATGATAAGGCAGCCACTAAAACAAAAATACTGGAAGAGTATGCTGCAGAATTTGCGACTCCGTACAAGGCAGCAGAACGGGGTTTTGTTGATGATGTCATCGAGCCGGACACAACCAGGCAGAGGATTATTGATGCATTCAACATGCTGCAGGGAAAACGGGAAAGACGTCCAGCCAAAAAACATGGAAATATTCCCCTTTAGAGCATGGCAGGAGTTAAACGATAAAGCATATAATTATAACGTTGTGAGTAATTGATAAATTACTGCACTTGAGAAAATGAACTATATTTGGTGAATTTGAACATTCGCCTTTTGAGTGAATGTGCATTTTTAATTTCCTTTGGACTGCAGGATTGACAATTTCACCGAATCCGAAGTCTCACAGGATCGTTTACCTGCTTCGTTATGACCTGAAGCATACAAACAAATACGTCAGTGCTTGAACCTCGCATCTGCGGCAGTTAAACACAGAATCCGAACTCGCCGATTGCACGATTTAGATTTTACAGAGGATCAATCGTCATTGATCACAGGCACTGCAAACAATTATTTTTTTGATTACGTACAAAACTCAGCCTGATAAAGCAGGCACATCCAGAATTCGGCTGAGTTTCATGGGCAATCAAAATTATTTTTCACTTTTTCGACCCATTTTCTGGAGATAACCATGACCACCATTGAACTTCTGGCCGAATTTGCAAACCCGGATACCATCCACACACTCTCTCTGGCCGACAAACTTTTTGCCGGACTGTTTG
This sequence comes from Desulfomarina sp., assembly GCF_054039375.1. Classification (NCBI taxonomy): domain Bacteria; kingdom Pseudomonadati; phylum Thermodesulfobacteriota; class Desulfobulbia; order Desulfobulbales; family Desulfobulbaceae; genus Desulfomarina; species Desulfomarina sp. The sequence goes on from NZ_JBPLBA010000114.1 coordinate 46,536, forward strand.
CCACTATCCTCGGGATGGGAATCACTTTTGCGGCCCTCGTCCTGCTCCAGTTTGTTATTGTTTTCATGGAAAAACTGATGGGAAATATGGAAAAACAGACCTGCGATTCAGTGGACCCTGCAGCCTCTGCTTCCGTTCAAGCCCCAACCTCGCCCCCCGACAACACGGAACTTGTTGCCGTCATTTCAACTGTTCTGGCAACACAGTTAAACACTTCCCCCGGCAATATTATTATTAAAAATATTACCCGAATCGATCCTCCCTCACCTGCCTGGAACAGGGCCGGAATCCTGGAACAGATGAACAGCAGACTTTAACAATCACGGAGAACATTATGAAATTATTCAGAGTTGTTGTAAACGATATTGAATACAGGGTTGCAATAGAGGAACTGCGGGACGAATCTACCCCCACAGAAAAACCTGCACCTTCTTCTGCAACTGCCCCCACACCTCCCAGGCAGCAACCCGTAACCCCTGCCGCTTCACCTTCTCCTCAACCCGCTGCTGCAGAAAGCGACCCGGGCGGAAATATTTCTGCACCAATGCCCGGCACCGTAATCAGTATTCCTGTCAGCCAGGGCAGTTCTGTAACTAAGGGAGAAACCCTTCTGGTTCTTGAAGCTATGAAAATGGAAAATGATATCAAAGCACCATCTGACGGGACAGTGCAGGAGATCAAAGTCAGTGAAGGCGCTTCAGTCAACGCCGGAGACATTCTTATCGTTCTTACACCTTAGAGGGAGAGCCTCGCTATGCTCGATTCATTACTCAATTTTCTTAAAAGTACAGGATTTTCCGGCTTGACACCAGGATCGATTGCAATGATGTGTATTGCATGCCTTCTGCTCTATCTCGCTATTGTAAAAAAATTTGAGCCTTTGCTTCTTGTCCCCATCGCCTTCGGGGTTCTTCTCACAAACCTCCCGTTTGCAGGAATGATGGCTGAACCTGTTCTGGAAGTTCAAAAACAGTCCATCCATACACTTGAACCCGGAGGACTGCTCTATTACCTCTTCCAGGGAGATCACTTAGGCATTTTTCCACCTTTGATCTTCATGGGAGTCGGTGCCATGACTGATTTCGGCCCCCTTATTGCGAACCCCAAATCACTGCTCCTTGGTGCAGCAGCCCAGTTCGGAATTTTCATAACCTTTATCGGAGCCATCGCCTCCGGGCTCTTCACAGCCCAGGAAGCGGCTTCAATCGGAATTATTGGCGGGGCAGACGGTCCAACGGCCATTTTTCTTTCATCCAAACTCGCCCCCCATCTCCTTGGGCCAATAGCCATTGCCGCCTATTCCTATATGGCTCTTGTACCAATTATCCAGCCCCCGATAATGAAACTACTGACAACTGAAAAGGAAAGAGTAATCAGAATGACTCAACTCCGGGAGGTCAGCCAACGTGAAAAAATCCTCTTTCCCATCATTGTCACTATAATAGTTTCGCTGATTGTTCCTCCAGCTGCAACTCTTATAGGCATGCTAATGCTGGGGAACCTTTTCCGTGAATGTGGCGTTGTAGGCAGGCTTGAGGACACCGCGAAAAATGCTCTTATCAACATCATTACCATTTTTCTCGGTGTTACAGTCGGTGCCACTGCAACAGCGGAACAGTTTCTTAAAATAGAAACCCTCGCCATCCTCTGCCTTGGTGTCACTGCCTTCGGTATCGGTACGGCCTCCGGTGTTCTGCTCGCCAAATTGATGAACAGAGTAATGAATGTAAACATAAATCCTCTTATCGGATCTGCAGGTGTTTCAGCCGTCCCCATGGCCGCCCGCGTTTCCCAGGTGGTCGGCCAGAAAGAGGATCCTGGGAACTTTCTTCTCATGCATGCAATGGGCCCGAATGTTGCCGGTGTTATTGGATCAGCTGTATCCGCCGGTGTTCTCCTGTCCCTTTTTGGAGGCTGAGCCCTGCGTTACTCCCCACAGGGACAGCAACTCCACGAGAGTTATAACCTCTAAACCGTAATTGCTTGAAGTATACAAATACGCCAGCGCCATTGAATCTGATATTTGAGGTGGGTATGCGAAGACTCAGAACCTGCCAATTACATGATTTAGAGCGGAAAGGCAGCTTTTTACTTGAAAACTGTTCTTTTTTGCATTAAAGATAGGTGTGTAACAATGTTCTTAGATTAAAAGATAAATCCTCAGACTCATAACATTTTAACTATATTTACAAAAGGTTACACAGCACAACGTCGAATAACAAAGATACACTAAAGGATACTCCCGGAGGTTTAGTTGCATATTTTCTCCGGAAATACACAATCGCAGTTATTCAAACACACCTTCAATTCAGGAAAGAGTAACGATGTTGGACAAATTAAACGACGACATTCATAAAAGACTGGAACAGGCTGTTCTGGAAATTTTTTCAAATTCTGATTTTCACAAGGCTTCCATCAGAGACATTGCCAACAGAGCTGGAGTCAGTTTTACGACGATCTACAAACATTATGGCAGTAAAGAACGGCTGGTTTTTGCCTTTGTCGACATCTGGATGGGGATTCTTACTGACAGAATTGTTGACCATCTCCACGGCATTGAAAACCTGAAAGAAAAACTGCGCAAGGTTTTCTGGCTGCAGCTTGATTATTATGAAAGGCACGAAGGGCTAGGAAAAATCGTTTTCATGACCCTGCCCATGAAGACATGGATGGCTGATGAAACCTTTGCTCAGCCCAGAATGATGTCCTTAATGATTGATGTTCTGCGTCAGGGCCAGAATGAGGGTATCCTTAATCCCCATGTGAGAGCAGGAGTCCTGCTTGATTTTTTAATGGGTTTTGTTCAACGAAGTTTTTTCATGTGGATTCTACGCGGAAAAACAGAGAGCCTTGCAGATCAAGCCAATGTCATGTTTGAAATGGTATGGCAGGGCATGGCCAATCCAGACAAAAATTAATCTGATTACGTATAAAACTCAGCCTGATACTTGTAAACCTGTGGATGTTCCTGTTTTATCAGGCGTATTTCAAAAATCACATTGTACTGGTTTGAAAATAATCCGGACTGACACTTTTTCATTTGAATTCCTTATCAATTGAGATTTCCGGTGATTTTTGACCGTAGGCTAGCCTGATAAAACTGGTACATCCACAATTTGGCCGAGTTTCATGGGTAATCAAGAAAATTAATTCTCTGTTAAGTGATCCGGGACACCGTGTTTTCACCCGGTCACGGTTAACTGGTGTCTGTCCAGAAATGAGGATTTTTGTTCGAGATCAAGGCGCACGGGAATTTTTACCGCAGGCATATAATTGATATCGGAGTCTACGCTTACCTCCGAGGATAAAATTTTTAGGGCAACGCAGATATCGGGCAAAAAGACCAACTATGGACAGGCACTAACTGCATTGCTGACATCTGGAATAATTCCTTTTCCCCTGGAGAAAAATGCAGGTTTCCTGAAAACATGATTCTGTAAAACCCTGCCGATTCTAACGACCATTAAGCAAATAAACAACTGGAGGTAAACCTTAATGAAAATTTTAAAAATTGATCATCTTGGTATAGCCGTCAACAACATCGACGGTGGAAAAAAATTCTGGACAGATATCCTCGGCCTGGAGTTTGAAGGTGCTGAAACAGTTGAGGCACAGAAAGTCACAACTGCCTTTTTTCCTGTTGGTGAAAGCGAAGTAGAACTTCTTGAATCCACCTCCCCTGACGGCCCTGTGGCAAAGTTTATCGAGAAAAGAGGTCAGGGATTCCAGCATGTTGCCTTCAGGGTGGAAAACATTGATGAAGCTCTGGCTGAACTTAAGGAAAAAGGAGTTCAACTGATAGATAAAGAACCAAGAATAGGCGCTGGAGGCGCTAAAATCGCCTTTCTCCATCCTAAGGCAACAGGTGGAGTACTTGTGGAGTTGTGTGAACGTTCATAAAAATTTCACAGTATCTGTCCGAAAATCGGATTTTAAAATCCAGGTGCATTAGAAAAAGGCCATTTACGGATTGGTACTACCTGGTGTCTGTCCAGAAATGAGGTTTTTTGTTCGAGATCAAGGTACACTTGAAATTTTACCGCAGGTATATAACTGATATCGGAGTCTACGCTTACCTCCGAGGATAAAATTTTTCGGGCAATGCTGATATCGGGCAAAAAGACCAACTATCGACAGGCACTACCTAACCCCCTGCCGGGAATGTTTCATATTTCATGAGGAAAGCACATGTCAGAACATCCGAAATTACAAGAATGGAAAGAACTTGCCACAAAACAGATGAAGGGCAAACCTGTCGAATCTCTCGACTGGAACACCCCTGAAGGCATTAAAGTCAAGGCACTCTATACTGCTGAAGATCTGGAGAACCTGCCTGCAAATACCCTTCCCGGAATGGAGCCCTACATGCGGGGTCCCATGGCGACAATGTATGCGGGCAGGCCCTGGACTATCAGACAATATGCCGGTTTCTCAACAGCCAAGGAATCAAATGAATTTTACCATAAGGCACTGGCCGCCGGCCAGAAAGGGCTCTCCGTTGCTTTTGACCTGGCAACCCATCGGGGCTATGATTCCGACCATCCGAGGGTATCCGGAGATATTGGAAAAGCTGGGGTAGCCATAGATTCAGTGGAGGATATGAAAATCCTCTTCGACGGAATTCCCCTGGACAAGATGTCCGTATCAATGACCATGAACGGTGCTGTCATTCCTATTCTCGCCGGCTATATAGTTGCAGCGGAAGAACAGGGTGTAAGCCATGATCAACTCTCCGGCACAATTCAGAACGATATCCTCAAGGAATATCTGACGAGAAATACATATATTTATCCACCAGAACCGTCAATGCGGATAATTTCCGATATCATGTCTTTCTGCTCAAAAAATATGCCCCGCTACAATACCATCAGTATCAGCGGTTATCATATGATGGAAGCTGGGGCCAACAGCGTACTTCAGACGGCTTTTACCCTGGCCGACGGTGTTGAATACGTTAAGGCTGCCCTGAAGAGCGGCATGGATGTAGACACTTTCGCACCACGACTTTCTTTCTTTTTCGGCATTGGCATGAACTTCTTCATGGATATTGCAATGCTCCGGGCAGCCAGATTCCTCTGGCATCGGTTAATGAGCCAGTTTGACCCGCAGAATCCTAAATCCTCCATGCTGCGAACACATTGTCAGACTTCAGGATGGAGCCTTACAGAACAGGATCCTTATAACAATATCATAAGAACAACTCTTGAGGCCATGACAGCGGTTCTGGGCGGCACCCAGTCCCTGCATACAAACTCATTTGACGAGGCTATTGGCCTTCCGACCGATTTTTCCGCCAGAATCGCCAGAAACACCCAGATTATCATCCAGGAGGAATCCCAGGTATGCCATGTTATTGATCCCCTTGGCGGCTCGTATTATATCGAGACTCTGACTAATAATATTATCGACGAAGCTCAGAAAATCATAGACGAAATAGAAGAACTCGGTGGAATGGCCAAAGCCATTGAAAGCGGTATGCCAAAGATGAGGATTGAGGAATCCGCCGCAAGGAAGCAGGCACGAATTGACCAGGGACTTGATGTCATTGTCGGGGTCAACAAGTACAAACTGCCCGACGAGAAAATTGACTTTGAAGTTCGGGAAGTCCCCTCAACCGTCAGAGATGAACAGGTGGCCAGGATAAAGGAGATCAAGGCAACGAGGGACGCAGAGGCAGTGAAAAAAGCCCTTTCAGATCTGACCAATGCGGCCAGAAACGGTGGGAACCTGCTGGAGGCTGCTCTTCCTGCGGTCCGTGCCCGTGCTACCGTTGGTGAAATATCCGATGCCATGGAAGAGGTGTTTGGCCGTTTTGTGGCAACAACACGGTGCATTTCCGGTGCCTATTCTTCCGAATACACTGACAATAATGACACTATAGAATCACTGAAAAAAAGAACTGCCGATTTTCTTGAAAAGCATGGCAGAAGACCACGCCTGCTCGTAACCAAGATGGGACAGGACGGGCATGATCGCGGATTCAAGGTTGTGGCCAGCGCCTATGCTGATCTGGGATTTGATGTGGATATCAGCCCCATGTTCCAGACCCCTGAAGAAGCAGCTAAAATGGCCATTGAAAATGATGTTCATGTTGTCGGTGCTTCCAGTCTTGCTGCAGGACATAAGGCCTTGATTCCATCACTGATTGAAGAATTGAAAAAAGTTGGAGGTGAAGATATTCTCGTGGTGGCCGGGGGTGTTATTCCTCCCGGTGATTACGATTTTCTCTTTGATGCAGGCGTCAAAGCTGTATTTGGCCCTGGTACTCCAATTACTGATTCAGCCGAAAGGACTATGTCATTACTTGAAGAAAAATATTCCTGATTACCGATGAAACTCAGCCAAATTCGGGAGGCGCTGCGCCTGCGGTCAAAATAACTATAAACCTCAATTGATAAGGAATTTGACTGCAAAAATGTCGGTCCATGTTTTTTCAAACAGATCTGATTATTACTTTTATGTTCATATTCTACGGTCTTATAAGAAAAGCATTCCGAAACCATCCCGAATTCAGGTTTAATTGAAGATAATACGGGTCCAGTGGCAACACTCCTCGCATGCTGCCGGGCCTGTATTGTCTTTTTATTTTTTCCTGAAGTCAGGACATGTTCAGGAATTCTCCAACACATAACAGAAATCATGCTCAAAGATGCCCAGGACTATGTGGAAGGTGTACTGAGTCACAACAGATTACAGCTGGCGCGAACCATTACTCTTATCGAAAGCACCCTGCCTGCCCACCAGGAACTTGCAAGAGAAATTGTTGACAGGCTTCTGCCCCATACGGGCCAGGGTATTCGTATCGGCATTACTGGTGTGCCCGGTGCAGGAAAATCCACCTATATCGAAAGTTTTGGTAATATGCTGACCGAACTGGGCCACAGGGTGGCCGTTCTGGCTATTGATCCAAGTTCCACAAGAAGCGGTGGATCTATTCTCGGAGATAAAACCAGGATGGAAAAGCTCGCCATCAACGAAAATGCGTTTATCCGTCCCTCTCCGTCTTCAGGCACCCTTGGCGGTGTGGGTAGAAAAACCAGAGAAACCATGCTCGTCTGCGAGGCGGCAGGGTATGATATTGTGATTATTGAGACCGTCGGAGTCGGTCAATCGGAAACCACCGTTGCTTCAATGGTCGATTTTTTTCTTGTCCTGCTTATTGCAGGCGCAGGAGATGAACTCCAGGGAATTAAAAAAGGTGTTCTTGAAGTAGCGGACGCCATTGTTATCAACAAAGCTGACGGAGACAATATAAACCGCGCTGAAATGGCAAAAAAAGAATATGAAGCTGCTCTCCACATGTTGATGCCCACAAGCCCCAACTGGACAGTCCCCGTTCTCACCTGCAGCTCCCTCGAACATCGCGGCATAGACCGAATATGGGAAACAATCCTCAAACACCGCAATAAACTGACTGAATCTGGTGAAATGGCTGAAAAAAGAAAAAAACAAGCCCTTGAGTGGATGTCATTTCTCCTCGACGAAGGGTTGCGTCAATGGTTCTACTCCTCCCCAGATATCATCGAAATTCTGCCACAACTGCGTAACCAGGTGGCAATGGGTAAAACCTCTCCGACTGCAGCAGCGGATACCCTCCTGGCCCATCTGAAGCACAAGTCTGAGTCCCGGTCTACACCGTAACTGACCACATTGAATCCAACCATATGTTTTGTTTTTATATTATTTTTTACTCCTTCTCCTTATACCATCCTGAATATTTGATATAATTGTTAGCGATCCTCTCAATCTCACCTGAAATAAGTTCCTGACTGATATCTTTCACTTTTTTTGCTGGAACTCCGGCGTAAATGGTACCACCCTCCACACGGGTTCCCTGGGTAACCACTGCTCCTGCGGCAATTATTGTATTTGATTCCACTACACAGTCATCCATCACAATAGCCCCCATCCCTATCAGAACATTATCGTGTACAGTGCAACCATGAACAATTGCGTTATGACCAATGGATACATTATTACCAATATTAGTGGGTGATTTTTTATATGTTGCATGTATAACAGCCCCATCCTGTATATTAACCTTGTTACCGATTTTTATATAATGTACATCCCCGCGAATCACAGCATTGTACCATATTGAACACTGGTCACCTATTTCTACTTCACCCACAACCACTGAATTTTCTGCGAAATAACAGTCTGTTCCAACTATCGGCTGATGACCGTTCAACTCTTTTAATATCATGATATTTCCTCTTTTGACTCGTTCCAAGATTGTTGATTTGGATATGGACTGGCTTTTGAAGTTAAACTTTGGTAAAAACTGAAACATCCATCCGGAAGCCGGACCTCTGTTCATAATAATCACTGCAACTGATCATGCACTGATTCATACAACAGGCATGTTATATTTTCGAGTTTATTATCTGCATGAAAAGCTATTGAAAAGAGAATTCGGTCTCCGGATGGATGAATGAATGGTCAAAAGTTCATAACAACAAATCACTAAAACCCCTTTGACCGGTTAGTTTGAAAAAGTTTGACCTGACATTTTTTCCTTTGGATTCCTCAGCAATTAAGATTCCCGGTGATTTTTGACCAGTGTCATGTCAACGATGAAATGACGTAATATTGCGCTGTAATTTTTTTGTGCCGTTCTGTCTGCGGCTTTGAGCGTATAGTTGAGTTATGTAACATAAGCCGCCACAACAGGGGGGATGACGCGAAAAAGGACAAGCAAGATACGTCAGAGCAGTGTTGACGGGATACTAGTGCCTGTCCAGAGATGAGCGATTTCGTTTAAAATCAAGGACTGCTAAAAAAATAAGCCCAGACTCCGAACTTGCCAATTGCAGGATTCAGTTAATAAAAAAAAGCGTGAAAAATTTTTCAATTCTCCACGCTTCTCTCTATTCATCAGACCTGCATAGGTTTCAGCCAATAACACAAAGGACAGCACCTTTAGCGACACTGTCACCACTGCCGAATTTCACCCCTTTAACCACTCCATCAGCAGGTGAGGTAAGGGCATTCTCCATTTTCATGGCTTCAAGTATTACAACCGTATCTCCTTTCTTGACACTATCGCCTTCAGCCACAACATATTTTACTATCATGCCCGGCATTGGGGCAAGAAGAAGAGCTCCGTCAGCTTCTGTGGCGGCAGGTGCAGTCTCTTCTGCTGCAGGGCCAGAAGGTGCCGCGGCCACAGGAGCGGGAGCTGCAGGTGCTGCTGCCGGTGCAGAAGCGGCTGAAGCCGCCACAACCTGAAAATCACCGGTCGGGTCCACTTCCACATTGAAATATTCATTGTCAACAAAGACATTAAATGTACGAAGAGCTTCTGATTTTTCAGGAGTATCACCCTTTCTTTCTATCAACTCACCGGCAAGAGCTTTCTTAATCAACTCGTCTCTTTTCTTTACATCCTCAAGAGTAATGGGCTTGACACTGTCAGGAGCTTCAGACTTACCATATTTCCACTCCAGGAATTTTCTGCCCGTCACCGGAAACTGAGCATAAAGAATCAAATCATCCAGATCCACCGCAAGATCACCAATCTCTTCTTTGGCCTTTTCAAGTTCGGGTTCAAGGACTTCTGCCGGACGGCAGGTAATAGGTTCCTCACCTCGTGGATATCCTTTCAGAGCCTTTTTCTGCAGCTCCGGGTCGATAGGCACTGCAGTTTTTCCATAAAGGCCATAGCAGAGGTCCTTCACCTGTCCGGTAATCATTTTATATCGTTCATCCGGAGTATCATGGAGAACATTGTTGACTGTCTGCACACCGACGATCTGACTTGTGGGTGTCACCAGCGGGATTTGACCGAGATCTTTTCTTACTTTCGGCAATTCCCTGTAAACCTCATCTATCTTATCCAGGGCATCCATTTCTCTCAGCTGATTGACCAGATTGGACAGCATGCCACCTGGAGTCTGATGGAGTAGAACATTGATATCAATAATAGAAACTTTGGAATCATCAAGAAGATGCTTGTATTTTGGCAGAATTTCTTTTTCAAAGATCTCATTAATTGCCGCAAGTTTTTTAATATCAAAACCGGTGTCCCTGTTGGTGCCGAGAAGGGCCATAACCAGAGGTTCAAGGGCGGCATGGGAAGTTCTGTAGGCATAGGGTGTCATACAGGTGTCAATGATATCAACTCCTGCCTCAATAGCCTTGAGATGGGTCATTGGCGACATGCCGGAGGTAAAATGACTATGGAGATGAATAGGTATCTTCACGGCCTTTTTCAAAGCCTTGATCAGCGGATAGGCATCATACGGGGCCAGAAGACCAGCCATGTCTTTAATACACACCGAATCGGCCCCCATGGACTCCAGACTCTTTGCCCGGTCTACATAATAATCGAGATTATAAACCTCTCCACCCAGACGGGGTTCCGTTAAAGTATAACAGATGCATCCCTGGAAATGTTTACCGCATTTTTTAATCTCGGAAACCACAGTTTCAAAATTACGATAATCATTCAGAGCATCAAAGGTTCTGAACACGTCCATACCATTTTCCGCCGCCCTTTCCACAAAGGCACGAGCCAGATCATCGGCGTAATTCCTGTAACCCACAAGATTCTGAGCCCTCAGAAGCATGGAAAACGGCGTTTTTTTAATGTACCGCTTCAGTGTGCGCAACCTCTCCCAGGGATCCTCATTCAAAAACCTGTGCATGGTATCAAAAGTAGCTCCTCCCCAGGTTTCAATAGCCCAGAATCCCACCTCGTCCATCATTTCAGCAACAGGGATCATGTCTTCGGTACGCCCCCTGGTTGCAAACAGGGATTGATGTCCGTCACGCAGGGACAGATCCATTATCTTGACCGGATTTTTTGCCTTGGGTCTGTCCGCTGAATACTCCAAAGGCGTCATCTTCACTTGATCACTCATCCTGTTTCTCCTATCGCCTGATCATTTTTTATTATTTTTTTAAATGCGAGTAAACACTCTTAACTGCGTCAGCCTGCGCATGGTCATTATCTCCTGACGTCCACTCAGGCCCCAGGGACTCTGTCCAAAACCACCGGCTCTATCAGGAACTTTTTTTTGTTCGGCAGCTGCTGCCGTTTCCTGTTCCAGGTAAAGACTCACTGCGGCCATTGCCGCAGCCATCTTTTTTTCCTTTCCAGCCATTCCTTCACCCATTGTTTTTTGCGAAAAAACAGGAAGCTACCATTCATTTCACGGGTCATCTCCTGTTTTTCATATTTTTGCCATCAAAAAGGATAACTCCTTATTTGTCATGACAAACAGGGGAAATACAATTTCTTTCTATCAGGTACTGTACATTGCATACTCGGTTTCCCTGCCAAGAAGAGTATCAATCTGATCCTGAATTTCCCTTCTCTTCGGATTATTAACCCATTCATTCCAATCTTCGACGGACCGCCAGGTACTGATCACCATACACTCATTCTTATTGTCTATCCTGTTCAGGGTTTCGCCTGAAATATATCCTGGCTGTTCCAGGGTCAGGGAGCGAAGCTTTTTCAACAACATTGTCAGTTCGAGAATATTGTCATCATTTACAGTGCGCTGAATTATTATTTTTACTGTCATTTTAAATCTCCTGAATAGAGGGAACCCAATTTTTAAATATTACAACGGAATATTACCGTGTTTTTTCATTGGATTGACATCACGTTTATTCTGTAATAACCCCAGCGCCTTGATAATCCGTCTCCTCGTTCCTGCCGGCTCTATAATATCATCAATGTATCCCCGCTGAGCGGCAATATAGGGGTTGGCAACAGTCTCCTGGTATTCTTTTTCTTTTTCTGCCAGAAATGCGGCCCGATCCTCAGCTTTTGCAGCTTCACGACCATACAATACACCAACAGCACCTTTGGCTCCCATAACAGCTATTTCACCGCTGGGCCAGGAATAGTTGATATCACCACGTAAATGCTTGGATGACATGACACAGTATGCCCCACCATACGCCTTTCTTGTAATTACGGTAACCTTTGGAATAGTAGCCTCTGCATAGGCATAAAGTATTTTTGCGCCATTCCTTATCACTCCACCGTATTCCTGTACTGTCCCCGGCAGGAACCCCGGCACATCAACAAAAGTAACAACCGGAATATTAAAACAGTCACAGAATCTGACAAATCTCGCCCCCTTTACCGAAGAATCAATGTCAAGAACCCCGGAGAGATGTTTCGGCTGATTGGCGACAATGCCGACACTCATACCATTATAGTGGGCAAAACCAACTATAAGATTTGGGGCAAAATTTTCCTTTATCTCAAAAAATTCACGGTTATCCACAGTCTGAAGAATCACTTCCTTCATATCGTAAGCTGCATTGGGATTTTCAGGAATAATACCATTAAGATCCGGGGCAACACGTTCGACCGGATCGCTGCACTCCACAACCGGCGGATTATCCATGTTGTTCTGGGGCAGATAGGTGAGCAATTTACGGATATAGGCTATTGCATCTTCACCCGAAGGAGCAGGATAATCCGCAACGCCACTCCGGCTGGAATGCATGCCGGCCCCGCCAAGCTCCTCAACCGTCACTTCTTCGTGGGTAATGGCTTTGACGACCTTGGGACCCGTCAGGAACATATATGACTTGTTCTCCACCATGATAATGAAATCCGTCAACGCTGGTGAATACACTGCCCCGCCGGCACATGGACCAAAAATTGCCGAAATCTGAGGAACCACACCAGAAGCCATAACGTTTCTCTGGAAAATTTCGGAATACCCTGCCAGACTCTCAATTCCTTCCTGGATTCTGGCTCCTCCTGAATCATTCAGGCCAATCACCGGGGCTCCGTTTTTCATAGCCAGATCCATAATCTTGCATATTTTTTCCGAAAAGGTCTCTGAGAGGGATCCACCAAGTACTGTGAAGTCCTGAGCAAATACATAAACTGTCCGGCCATTTACAGTACCATGACCGGTAACGACTCCATCACCGGGGAACACCTTGTTCTCCATGCCGAAATCCCTGCACCTGTGGATTTTGAACATATCAAATTCTTCAAAGGATCCCTTATCCAGCAGCAGATCAATCCGTTCTCTGGCAGTCATGCTGCCTTTTGCATGCTGCTTGTCGATTCTTTCCTGGCCACCCCCCAACTTTGCCTTTTCCCTCAACTTATGGAGGTGCTCCAGCTGGTCATTCATTTTCATACCATCTCCTTGAAACGAGAATATTCCTCAAAAGGTTTTCACGTCTTTATCCGTAATGCCACAGGTGCTCCTGCCGCCGTCGGGATTTTCATCACCTGCTGCACCCGAAGGGTAACAAACCTCCGGGTCTATCCTGTGCGGTTTTGGTTCAAAAAACGTCCCTGCACAGCTTCCCGAGACTGCCCAGATCCTCACAGACATGAATGCCACTGTCCCTCATGGCAGCAATTTTTGCCTCGGCAGTTCCCTGACCACCACTGACAATTGCCCCGGCATGTCCCATACGACGTCCTGGAGGAGCTGTAATTCCGGCTATAAAACCAACCACAGGTTTATCCATGTTGTCCTTAATCCAGGCAGCGGCCTGTTCTTCGGCGTTTCCACCAATCTCACCTACCATTACAACCGCCTCCGTTGCAGGATCTTCATTGAACGCTTCCAGACAATCAAGGAAATTTGTTCCATTCACAGGATCACCCCCGATTCCTATACAGGTGGTCTGCCCAAGCCCGACCTCAGTCAGCTGATGAACCACTTCATAGGTAAGAGTACCCGAGCGGGAGACCACACCTACCGGCCCCCCCGGTGTATGTATCGGTCCGGGCATAATCCCTATTTTGCACTCACCCGGAGTAATAATCCCGGGACAGTTGGGGCCAATAAGCCTGGTAGTTTTTTTCAATTCCAGATAATTTTTCACTTTCAGCATATCCATCACAGGAATGCCTTCGGTTATACAGACAATCAGTTCAATATCGGCATCAATTGCCTCAAGAATCGCATCAGCGGCAAATGGTGGCGGCACAAGAATCATGGACGCATTGGCGCCCGTGTTTGCCTTGGCATCTTTGACGGTATTAAAAACCGGCACACCATCCATTTTCTGACCACCCTTGCCGGGAGTCATTCCGGCCACAACATTTGTACCATATGCGATACATTGCTGTGTATGAAACTGCCCTTCCTTACCAGTTATACCCTGCACAAGAACACGGGTCCCAGAATTAACAAAAATGCTCATTTTTCTTCCTCTAAGTAGTAAGAGTACATCAATATTCTTAATATATTGTATTCAAGCCGGCCGACACCCTCAGTCCACAGACATCAGCTAGTACAAAATGCCTCAATGGCACCTGTCTACATCATTTTTAACAGAAGAAGACCGGTCTCGAATTAAAACCCGACATGCAAACATTACTTTTTCCAGAAAATCCACAACGCATAAGTTGTTTCGTTGCAGTTTGGATTTCCATTGCCTGTTGTTGCTGAACCTTCCTGTCCAGCTTTACATCTTATCAATATAGTCTGCTTATTCCGGGTTGAGATTACGACACTATTTCTGCAACCTTTGAGGCTGCATCGGCCAGGTCCGTCGCATTGATCAGTTTCAGGCCGGACTCTGCCAGAATTTTTCTTCCCTCTTCAACATTTGTCCCTTCCATCCGTACAACAACCGGTACCGATAATTTCACTTTTTCAGCGGCTTGAACCACACCCTGAGCCAGGACATCACACCTGAGAATACCGCCGAAAATATTGACCAGTATTCCCTTTACCTTCGAATCACTCAGAATGAGACGGAATCCGTTTTCAACCATTTCGGCATTCGCCCCGCCTCCAACATCGAGGAAGTTTGCAGGATCAGCACCCGCCTGTTTAATAATATCCATCGTGGCCATGGCGAGTCCTGCACCATTCACCATGTTGCCCACATTACCGTCAAGATTTATGTAATTAAGATTATATTTCGCTGCTTCAGCTTCCGTGGGATCGTCCTCATTAGGATCATGCATTTCAAGCACATCCGGATGCCTGTATAATGCATTGGAATCAATATCCATTTTTGCATCCAATGCAAGAATAGAATTTTGATCTGTAATAATAAGGGGATTAATCTCCACCAGGGAACAGTCATAATCAACAAAAAGATTATACAGGTTTTTCAGAATCCCGGAGAACTCTTTCATAAGCGTCTTATCCAATTCAAGACCAAACATCACCTGTCGAAGATGGTGTCCCTGGATACCTGTTACCGGATTCACAGGAACCTTGACTATTCTCTCCGGGGTTTTTTCGGCAACCTCCTCGATATCCATCCCACCATCCTGGCTGGCTATGATCGTTATACATGCTGTTTCACGATCCGGAATTATTGAAAGATAGAGTTCTTTTTCAATACCTACACCTTTTTCAACCAGGACTTTCTTGACAAGCCTGCCCTCGGGCCCCGTCTGCTTTGTGACCAGGGTCATACCGAGAATGGCATCAGCAGCTGCAGCGAGTTCATCATCAGTTCGGGCTATCTTGACGCCACCACCTTTTCCCCGCCCACCGGCATGAATCTGAGCCTTTACCGCAACCGGAAGACCAAGCTCTTTTACAATTTCCTTAACCCCATCAACACTGTCACTTACTCCCCCTTCAGGAGTCGGTACGTGATATTTTCTGAATAGTTCTTTTGCCTGGTATTCGTGAATCTTCATAAACTGTACCCATAGGGGACCGGAACTGCATCCGGCCCCTTTGTTGAATTAAGAAAAAAACGCAATTATCACGACGATAATTGCGCTATCCTGCCCGTCTACTTTTTCACGTATCCCATCTCTCTCAATGTATCAGTGATTTCATCGAGAATTGCTGGATCGTCAATAGTTGACGGCATATTATAGTCTTTATTATTGGCAATTGACCGCATGGTACCACGGAGAATTTTTCCGGAACGGGTTTTCGGCAGTCTCGCAACCTGGGTTGCCTCTTTAAAACAGGCTATCGGTCCAATGGATTCACGAACCATTTTAACCAGTTCATCCTTGATTTCGGCTGGATCTCTCGTAACACCTGCTTTCACAACGAAAAACCCGACAGGCAACTGCCCTTTCAATTTATCATCTACACCAAAAACAGCACATTCTGCAATGTCAGGATGATTCGCAATAATCTCTTCCATAGCCCCGGTTGACAGACGATGCCCCGCAATATTAATAACATCATCCATACGTCCCATGACATAAACATATCCGTCTTCATCTATATATCCACCATCACTGGTTTCATAGTATCCAGGGAAAGTAGTCATATACGATTTCACAAACCGTTCATCGTTCCGCCACAGGGTAGTCAAAGTACCCGGAGGCAACGGCAGTTTGACAACAATATTGCCTTCCTGGCCGGCCGGCAGTTCTTTTCCGGCATCATCCAGAATTCTCACATCATAACCCGGCATCGGCTTGGTTGGTGAACCTTCCTTCACAGGTAATTCCTCAATACCGCGACAGTTCCCGACAATGGCCCATCCGGTCTCAGTCTGCCACCAGTGGTCTATAACCGGGACCCCTAAAAGATCTTCCGCCCAGTGCAGTGTATCCGGATCCGTTCTTTCCCCTGCAAGGTAGAGACATTCAAAACAAGATGTATCATATTTTTTAAAGAGCAATCCATCCGGATCCTCTTTCTTGATGGCCCTGAAAGCAGTAGGTGCAGTAAAGAGAGCCTTCACCTTATGCTCTGAGATGACCCGCCAGAACGCACCGGCGTCCGGTGTACCAATAGGTTTTCCTTCATAAAAAACAGTAGTGGACCCCTGGAGAAGCGGACCGTATACTATATAAGAGTGCCCGACAACCCAGCCGACATCAGAAGCAGACCACCACACCTCTCCCGGGTTAACGTCATAGAGATTTTTCATGGTCCAGTAAAGGGCTACAGCATGACCGCCGTTATCCCTGAGGACACCTTTAGGCATTCCTGTTGTTCCAGAAGTATACAGGATATATAGAGGGTCCGTTGCATCAACTTCAACACAGTCGGCAGGCTCACTCTTCTCCATCATCTCATTCCAGTCAAAATCACGTCCATCAATCATATCGGCTTTGACAAAATCCCTCTGAAACAGGATAACTTTATCCACCTGATGGGTTGACTGCTCTATGGCACTGTCGACAAGCGGTTTGTAAGCCAGATTCTTCACACCCTCAATAGCTCCGGACGCAGTCACAATAACTTTCGGCTGAGCATGGTCAACCCTGATGGCCAGCTCATGGGGGGCGAAGCCTCCAAAAACCACGGAATGAATGGCTCCCAGTCTTGCACAGGCCAGCATGGCAACTGCGGCTTCAGGAATCATCGGCATATAAATTACAACCGTATCCCCCTTGCCCACACCCATACTTTTCAGTACTCCGGCAAAAGTGGACACCTCATCAAGGAGTTCTTTATAACTGATTTTCCTTATGGTATTCGTCACAGGGCTGTCATATATGATTGCCGTCTGATCTGCCCGTCCATTTTCGACGTGTCGATCAATGGCGTTGTAACATGTATTCATCTTCCCACCGGGATACCATTTGTAAAATGGGGGGTTGGATGAATCCAGAACTTTATCATACTCTTTATACCAGGTGATACTTTTTGCAGCCTCCGCCCAAAACTCCTCAGGATTATTAATACTACTTTGAAACACAGCATCAAAACTAGTCATAATCACTCCTTTTCAGTCTGAATTTTAGTCCACTCAGGTCTCCACTGCTTTCTATAACGCAAAGATGGGCAGAGTTCAAGAATTATATTAACATTGTTACTCTGACCAAAAAAAGAGTTCTCAACAACTACAATTCCATATATTTTTATTTATTGTTATTACGTTATGTTACAATTGTTAATTAAATATAACCATGTCCTTCCGAACCGTTAATAAACACAGTAAAAAAGCTATCGTTTTCAACAAATAATATGCTTAATTAACTGTTTTAATGTTATTTTTAAATTTTTAATTTTATTTGTGCACATGCTAAAAAGAACATTGTTACACACAGCATTATCCAGCTCGAAAGCATACCAATATTCAAAGGCAAAATTACTCACCTCACAACACTGATATTTTTTGTAAGTGCTTCCCCACAGGGGTTATGCCGGGAAAAGCTGGGCTCTCTTCTGTGCCATTGCCCTTCGCGTCTCCAACAGGAAGCGCAGGCTCCGAAATTGTCAAATACAAAATTCAGGTGGCAGTGTAATTTTCAACAACATGATCATTTCTGGTTCTTCGGTTGTTACAATAAAAACTGATTGAGAATGCACCAGTCCTGATTATACTATGACATGAATTCAACAATTCATGTAATTGTTCACAGACACTCCGGATTTTCACGGTCTCTTTTGCCCGCATAAACATGCTCCAGTAAACAAAAGTACCTGTAAAAATCTGTGACAGGCGAGCAAACAGTTCAGAGCTGGTAAAATCATTGAGCTGTTGCCCCTGGGAGTAATCACAAAAAAACAGCGCAAAATTCACAACCCTGGGATATCCCGGGATATATTATTTTTCCATATCACTTTAAAGGAACCACAATGCCGAACTCCGATTACTGGGCTGATACGTACATTGAAAAAAAGACCACGCCCTTGAAAGCTATCGAAAAAATTCGCTCAGGCCAGCGGGTTTTTATAGGATCAGGCTGCGGAGAACCACAGATTCTTGTGCAGACCCTGACAGAAAGAGCCAATCACTTCAGCGGACTGGAAATAGTCAGACTTCTGGGCCGGGAAACAGTATCGCTTACTGCCATTGCAGACAAAACCAGGGATACCAGCTTGAATATTCGCTCAATATACCTAGGGTCCACCAAGTCAGAATCAATAGCCAGACAGCAGCGCTTTGTTACACCAATGAACATGTCAGACGTCCCCGCCCTTTTTACAACCCGGAAACTCCCCCTGAATGTTGCCCTGATCCAGGTTTCTCCACCGGATGACTTCGGTTGGATGAGTCTCGGCATTTCAGTTGATGTAACCCTGGCAGCCGCCAGGTCAGCGGAATTCGTAATAGCCCAGGTAAACCCCAAAATGCCCAGGGTAATGGGACAGAGTTTTATCCATGTCAACGATGTGAATCTTATCGTGGAATATGAAGAGGAACTCCTGTCCGTTCCACCCTCCAAGGAACCGTCCGAACCCGCCCAGCGCATTGGCCACCATATCGCAAAACTGATTGAGGACGGCTCAACCCTGCAGATAGGGCTTGACGCCGCCTCACAGGCCACTTTGCAGGGGCTTTCTGATAAAAACGACCTTGGCGTGCACTCCCAGTTCCTCACTGATGACATTATGTCCCTTTACGCACGAGGAAACATAAATAATCGCAAAAAAGGATTTAACGAAGGAAAAATGGTGGCTTCCATGGCGATCGGCAGCGCCGATCTCTATGAGTTTCTAAACGACAACCCGGCAATTGACTTTCACCCTTCGGATTACGTCAATGATCCCTTCATCATATCCCGTCACTATAGAATGGTATCGATGAATGTGGCCAGAACCATGGATCTCACCGGTCAGGTTGTTGCGGAAGCTGCTGCGTCTACGAGATTTGCGGGCGTGTCGGGAATTCCCGACTTCGTCCGTGGCGCCAGAAGATCAAATGGTGGCAGATCAATTCTGATGCTTTTTTCCGCATCTGAAACAGAAAACGGCCTGGAATCCAATATCGTTCCACATATAGTTGATACTATTGTGGTTGTTCCCAGGGGGGATGTTCACTATGTGGTAACTGAATACGGTGCAGTCAACCTGTTCGGCAAATCAATCCAGGAAAGAGTGGTGGCAATGATCACCATTGCCCACCCCCAGTTCCGTGAGGAATTATTTGAAAAGGCTAAAGAACTCGGCTATATCGGACCGGAGAGAAATCTCGGCGAAGCAGCCAGAGCCGTGTATCCTGTTCAACTTGAAAGCACAATCACCATCAATGGAGAAAAAATCACCATCCGCCCGGCCAAACCTGTTGATGAAAGAAGAATCCAGGAACATTATTACAGCCTGCCCAAAGAGGATGTTCTTTCGCGTTTCTTCTGCCAGAAAACAATTTTTGGCCGGCCGGAAATGGAATCACGCTCCAATGTAGATTATATCAACGACCTGACCCTTGTGGCGGTTGTGGGAGAATTTGGCTTCAGCAAGGTTGTTGCCGTAGCCGAAAGTATGAAACTCAAAGATATCAACATGACCGAGGTGGCCTTTTCAGTATCCAAAGAGTTTCAGGGTATGGGTCTGGGTAAAATATTCCTGAAAAAACTTGCCGCCGCCGCCAGGGCAAACGGAGTATCCGGACTGATGGCATACACTTTCCCAAGTAACAAGGCTATGATTTCGCTATTCAAAACCCTGCCATACAAGGTTAAAACGAAGTACGAGGACGGAGATTTGATTCTGAGTTGTAAATTTAACGAGCTGGCATAGAAAGTCAGCAGACAAACGACCAGGTAGCTCCCAGATTACAACGCGTACTGATTTAAAAATCAAGGGTGAATTTTATAAGGGAAACAACGACGGGATTGATAAGAGAACTGATCCCGTCCCACCCGCTGAACCTGATCAGGCCAAACCCACCGATGAGCAGGAAAGGCCCTGTTTTACAAAGCCAGTATTTCAATCTGCCAAAAACAGGATTATCAGGAAAAAAAGCAAAAAGAAACGACGCACCCGGAAGGGGAGGTATCGGCAGCAAACCATAAACCGCCATTGTTATATTCACTGCAACCATTGAGGAAAACACCTTATCCACAAATCCGAAGTTTCCGAGTATCCACGAAAGACTGGCCGCTATATTTGCCAGAAGGATATTGGCAAAAGGACCAGCCAGCCTGCTGACCACAAGCGACAATCGTGGATGATTCTTGAATTTTCCAGGGTTTATCCCTATCTCCTTAACCCATCCGAATCCTGCGACAAGGAAACAAAGGGTACCGAAAATGGACATGTGAAGAAAAACATTAAAATGAAACCTGTCTTTCACATCAGGACGGGAATCTCCGAGAAAGGCAGCTACAAAAGCCTGCCCTTCTGCATTGACAATAATCGCCGCCATAACAGCAATTACAAAAATCACTGCATGTTCTGCTGTCAGATTTGAATAATCAAGAAGATACGGCAGATAAAAATCATTTTCCATAATTGTCCCAAAATCTTGGCGAAACCCGAAGACCCGGCCACTTATACCCTTGAGTACAACAAAATTAAAACTGATCAGCCATGAAACTCAGCCGGATTTGAGATGTACCTGCTTTATCAGGCTGACGTTCGATCAAAAATCACTGGAAATCTTCAATTAACAGGAAATTTGCTTGAAAAATGTCAGTTCATTTTTTTAACCAGCAAAATGTGATTTTTGATATATGCCTGCGGTAAATTTTCCAGTGCATCTTGATCTCGAACAAAAATCCTCATTTCTGGACAGACACCAGCAACGACAAAACGATCTGCTGCTGATTATCAGTTCGCAATGTTTTTCCTTTTACTCTTTTTTTCCTGAAATATCTACTGTTACGCCCATAGCATCTGAAAAACAAAAAGAAGGGGATCCCACAACAGGACCCCCTTCTTTGGAGAGTGGACTACTAAAGATACAACTTCCAATCCGAATCTCCCACCGGCATCAGACCATTCGGGAAATCCGGGGAACAGGTTTATTCACCAACCATATTCTGAATTTCTTCTACAATTTCAGGATTGGCAAGAGTCATAACATTACCAACGTCACCTTTGTTGGAGATAGCACCAAGAACCCTTCTCATGATCTTACCGGATCGGGTCTTCGGCATATCTGGAACAATCCAGACATGTTTACATTTTGCAATTTTTCCAATCTGGAATGTTATTGCGTCAGCAATTTTCTGCTGCAGCTCAGGAGATGCTTCATAACCCGGTTTGAGGGATACATACAGCTCAGGCTCCTTGCCTTTGATCTCATGATTGACAGGAACTACCGCGGCTTCAGCCACTTCCTCCACAGTAAGTGCTGCTGATTCAATCTCTTTTGTTCCCAGACGATGACCGGAAACGTTGATAACATCATCAATACGCCCGAGAATTCTGAAATAGCCATCCGGTGCTTCAACAGCCGCATCACCAGTCAGATATGGCCAGTCACGCCAGTCCTTGCTGTTCGGATCCTTGTTATACATACTGAAATAAGTATCAACAAAACGATCCCGGTCACCCCAGATAGTCATAAAACAACCCGGCCACGGGTTCTGAATACAGATATTACCGGCCTTTCCGGAACCGCTTGGCAGAACTTCTCCGTTTTCATCGAAAATGATCGGATGGATACCGGGAACACCGGGACCTGCACTTCCCGGCTTCATGCCCTGTATTCCTGGCACCGTGCTGCAGAGGAATCCGCCGGTCTCTGTCTGCCAGTAGGTATCAACGATAACTGCTTTTCCTTTTCCGACTTCACGCTCGTACCACTTCCAGACCTCTGGCTCTATGGGCTCGCCAACAGTGGTCATATGCTTGAAATTATAATCATACTTGGCCGGCTCATCGGGACCGATCTTTCTCAGCGCCCTAATAGCTGTCGGCGCGGTATGGAAGATATTCACATCAAGATCCTGGGCTATACGCCAGGATCTACCGGCATCCGGATAAGTGGGAACACCTTCATAAATTACGGAAGAAGCACAGAGTGCAAGCGGTCCATAAACAATAAATGAATGTCCGGTAATCCAGCCGATATCAGCCATACACCAGTACACATCTTCAGGATGTATATCCTGAATATATTTTGACATAGCGGTTACATAAGAGAGATACCCGCCTGTACTGTGCTGACATCCCTTGGGTTTTCCGGTTGTACCGCTGGTATACATCAGGAAAAGCGGATCTTCAGACAACATCTGCTCCGGTTCCACCCGGGCACCATAATACTTTTTCAATTCATCATTCACTACGATATCACGTCCCTCCACAAGAGGAGATTCCGTTGACATCTTTCCAGGATAGCGCTGCCAGATCAACAACTGATCGACCTTCTGCCCATCGGCCGCGGCCAATTCACAGGCCTCATCATCAACAGCTTTATGGTTCAGCAGATTACCGGCACGATAATAGGCATCCATTGTGATCAGCACACGACTATTTGAGTCGACGATACGATCCGCACAGGCACTGGCGGAAAAACCACCAAAAACAACCGAATGAATAACCCCAAGTCTCGCACAGGCAAGCATCGTTATGGGCAGTTCCGCAGACATGGGCATATGAATCGTCACCCTGTCACCTCTTTTCAGGCCGGCCGTGTCACGAAGAAGTGCAGCAAATTCATTGACCCGGACATAAAGCTCCTGATAAGTTACATGCTGAACCCTTTCTTCTTCAAGCTCGGGAACAAAATGGATGGCTGTTTTATTCTTGTTGTCCTTCAGATGTCTGTCTATGCAGTTATAGCTTGCATTCAGCTTTCCACCCTTAAACCACTTCCAACACGGAGCATCACTTGTATCAAGAACCTCGTCCCAATACTTATACCAGGTGAGAAGCTCTGCAAACTCGGTATAATAGTCCGGAAAATTATCGAGACTGAATCTATCATAAATGGATTCATCAGTCAGGTTAGCCTGCCCAATAAAGGTCGGAGATGGCAGATAATAATCTTCCTCCTGCCAGTGTACCGCAATTTCAGCTTCTGAAGTTTCAACAACATTCTTTTCACTCATGAATATAACTCCTTATACATGGCTTTATAAATTAGAGTCCATTACAGCAAACCCATTCTCAAAAAACCGGATACCTTCTCCGGATTCAAGCTGTAACCTCCTCCCCTGGAGCCTCTTCCGTGCTATGCATCGGTCGCCTGGTCATCTGGGCCAGAACAACACCAGCAACAAGCAGCGCACCGGAGAGATAGAATGCATAATTGAGACTGCCGGTTACGTCCTCAATGGTACCTGCCAACCTGGTAACAAAAACTCCAAGTCCCCATCCGATAAAGACGAGGCCGTAGTTCATACCAAGATTTTTGGGACCAAAGAAATCAGCAGTAAAAGAAGGCATGAGCGCCAGTCCACCACCATATTGCCAGTAAGCGATACCAACCGCCAGGAACAGCAGTGCAACGCTCTGGGACTGGATAATATAAGGCAGAGAGAAGAGACAGAGGGCGGAAACTCCGCAGTTCAGGCAGTACGCATTGACCCGACCGATCTTGTCCGAGTAAAACCCTGTTCCGACACGACCGGAGGCGTTAACCAGGCCGCCGAAGGATACAAGAATCCAGGCATTCGCAGCAAAAAATGGCATGTTTTTAGCCGCTGCAACCATCAATCCTTTAGCGTTTCCTATGATCAGCAGACCGGACTGGGTGCTCAGAATGAACATAACCACGAGTGCATAAAACTGCCATGTTTTGACAACTTCAGAAGGATCCCAGTTTGTTATTGTCGATCCCGCCGTAGCTACATTACTCCCCTCCAGTGACGGAGGCTTATAACCCTCCGGTGGGGTCTTCAGCAACTGCCCCGCTATAACCACCACAACCGCAAAGAAAACACCAAGACCGATAAAACTTCCGGTAATACCGTATTTATTTATGAGATACTGTCCAAGCCCGCCAATATAGAGCGCGGCACCACCATACCCACCAACAACGATACCGGCAATCAGACCACGCTTGTGGGGGCCAAACCATTTCAGTGCCGCAGGAGTGGGGGCAGCGTAACCAATTCCCATTCCGATTCCACCCAGAACACCAAAACCAAGAATAATTCCGGTATAGCTTTTCATGAGACCGGCAACTATGCATCCAACGGCCAGAGTCAGGCCACCAAGTGTCGCACCGAATTTCGGGCCCAGTTTATCCTGAATACGTCCACCGGGAATCATCAGAAGAGCAAAGATAATAACACAGATTGAAAACGGTGTAGCCGCCTGAGCATTATTCAGATAGGCCCAACCGGCATTCATACCGGTCATGATCTCACCTGCCTTATCCACATTCACGAGAGCTGATTTCCATATACTCCAGGCGTAAAGAATACCCAAACAGAGGTTTATTGACATACCGGCAAAAACAGTTACCCATGCTTGCGCCGGAACTGATTGATTCTGTTGTGACATCTGTATCTCCTTTTAGGATAAAAAATAATGACATGATCAAACACCTGCTCCCGCATCAGCCCAATCTTAAGACCACCTTGAAAATTGCTTTTTCGCGCGATTTCTGCGTTTCAGTAAAATGAAAAAGTGCTCATATATATTTAATATACTGCGCTTTTAAATTTCCCAAGCTTGACCTCGAACGAAAATTCTAATTTTCAAGACGCCCTTAGTTCCTCAAGTCCTTCGTAACAAAACAGGTGATTATTTGAGCGCACAATAAATTGCCAATTCATTCTTCGCTGCTGTCTTATGCAATTCCCTCCTTTTCGCTTTGGTTAAATGGGCCGTGCAAGAAAAAACTATCCGTACTGAACAGTAAAATTTGAAATACTGAATACCATTTTGGAACTGAAGTCGACATATCAGTTTTATTTATCAAATATTTAAACAACACTCAAGTCAAAAAACAGAGTGAACGGACATTCGTCATTCATTTTCGAGCCTTTAATTATCATTCTCAGGTTTAATTTTTCACCTACGAATTGTTTAGTTTAACTAACTGTATTCTCGGCTTTTTTTCGCACGTTGATTCAAAAGCTATTTTTTAGACTACCTTTATTACATGCAATTATGGCCGTAAATGCACACACAGTAGGATGGACCTTTACGTTAAGGAACGCTGAGCGAACGCTCAATCAACATGACAGGACCCAGGGTATTCCATGAATCCGGAATTTTTAGCGGAATTACAATGAATTTAATTTTACATGTAATTATTATCCAATAATCCAAAATCACAAAAGCTGCTTTACAGTGATAGGCATAAAACACCAGCAGAATTCCAGTCAAAAGCTCCACTAACGAGTTATACGCTCTTTGTGATACAACCACATTTGCCAATGATTCGGGAGAGGATCTGAAAAACTGAATAATATCACGATTCAACAGAATTCAACTGTCACAGTTTCAGGATTGAGAGGAAACTATTTCCGAGTAAACGCAAAAATACGAAAATTAGGTTACAATTACATTACGTTACAAAACAACACCGCACCGAACTGCCGACTTTTATAAAATTTAACGACTATCTTGAAGTTCCCTGCTTGACATAGCTGTCAATACAAAGTATTTTTCTTCTTTTTTGGGTTCAAAATTTAAAGGATTCACTGTGGCTCCGTCGGCAGATAGAAATATATGAAGAGATATTGTCCGTCCAGAACGGATATTTTTTGTCGGGATCAAGGAGCATAAAAAAAAATACCACAGACATATAACTGATATTCCAAAGATAAATTTTTCCGTCAACACAGAGATCGGGTAAAAAGACCATTTCTGGATGACCATTAGATAAAAAATTTCGTTTCTCCGGACAACAGACGAAAAGCTGAAGCACCTGAGCAGTTACAATGATCTCACAAAAACAATTTGCTGTATAAATTATGTTTGAAAATCTAACAGACAGGCTCGAGAGAGTTTTCAAAAAACTCAGAGGGCATGGCAAACTCACGGAAGAAAACATCAAGGACGCAATGCGTGAGGTGCGCGTTGCCCTCCTGGAAGCTGATGTTAACTTCAAGGTCGCCAGAGATTTCGTCACAACTGTAACGGAAAAGGCGATAGGCCGGGAAGTTTCCAAAAGCCTCAGTCCGGGACAGCAGATAATTAAAATTGTTCATGAAGAACTGGTTACTCTTCTCGGAGGCTCGGCCGAACAGATCCGTCTTGACGGCAGACAACCTGTCATTATTATGATGGCCGGCCTGCAGGGCTCAGGTAAAACTACTACTTCCGGAAAACTCGCATCCATGCTGAAAGGCAAGGGAAGAAAACCTTTTCTTGTTCCTGCAGACATCTATCGCCCTGCCGCCATTGAGCAGTTGCAGGTCCTGGGAGATCGGCTGGATATACCTGTATATCCTTCAACTCAGGACGTTAAACCGGTTGATATCTGCAGGCATGCAGTAACTGAAGCTGCGGCACATGGCTATGACACTCTTATCATAGATACTGCGGGCAGGCTCCATGTGGATGAGGAGCTGATGGGGGAATTGAAAGAAATCCAGACAGCTGTTCCTCTCACCGAGATTCTTTTTGTGGCCGATGCCATGACCGGCCAGGATGCGGTTACTGTTGCGGACAAATTCAATCAGGATCTTGAGATTACCGGTGTGGTGCTCACAAAGATGGAGGGTGATGCCCGGGGTGGTGCCGCACTTTCCATTAAGCATGTTACCGGAAAACCGATCAAGTTTGTCGGGGTCGGTGAAGGGTTGGATGCTCTGGAGATTTTTCATCCGGACAGAATTGCTTCCCGTATTCTTGGTATGGGCGACGTTCTCACCCTCATTGAGAAGGCGGAGGCGGTTGTAGACAAAAAAGAAGCAGACCGTCTGGCCAAAAAACTGAAAAAGAACCAGTTTACTCTTGAAGATTTTCTTGACCAGATTCAGCAGATCAAGAAAATGGGGTCACTCGAACAGATTCTCGACATGGTGCCGGGTATTAATAAACTGAAACAGTTAAAAGATGCACCAAAACCTGACGAAAGAGAGCTCATCAAAACTGAAGCAATCATTCGTTCCATGACACTTCAGGAGAGAAAGAACCATAAAATCATCAACACCAGCAGAAGAAAACGTATCGCTGCAGGGTCCGGAACGGCAGTTGCTGATGTAAACAGAGTACTGAAAAGCTATTCTCAGATGCTCAAAATGATGAAAAAAATTCGGGGCAAACCGGGAGCTTTTTCCGGTCGCAAACGAAGAAAATTGCCTAAAGGCATGAAAAGAAGATAATTCCCAGGTAAAACACGATGTCGTTAACATAAGGACAAAATGTGACTCATTTCTTAAATTAACGACATTGAGGTAGAACAGGGCGTAAACGAAGCATGAAAATCTGAAATACAGTTTGGACACCACGTTGAAACAATGATTTTCATATTTAAGTAAGTGTATAACAACCGAGGAGTAACCTCAATGGCAGTTCGTATTCGACTCACACGACTTGGCAAAAAGAAAAAACCCTTTTATCGTATTATCGTTGCAGACAGCGAAGCCAAACGGGACGGAAAGTTTCTTGACATCTTAGGAACATACGATCCACTTCAGGAACCAGCAGAAATTAAAATCAATGAAGAAAAACTGCAGGAATGGCTTGGCCGTGGAGCATTGCCCACAACAACGGTTAAGAGCCTTATTAAAAAAGCAGTAGCTGCCGAGCAGTAATATGCAGGAATTAATCGGGTGTATTGCCAGGTCGCTTGTCGATAGGCCAGAAGAGGTCAAAGTGAACCTTATCGAAGAAGATGACTCGGTAACTATTGAACTGACAGTTGCTCCCGAAGATCTTGGCAAGGTCATCGGGAAACAGGGCAGGACAGCCAGAGCAATGCGCTCCCTCCTTTCTGCCACAGCTGCCAGATTTGATAAACGGTCAAGGCTGGAGATTATCGAGTAAACGGATTTTCAGATGACACAGGAATTTCCTTTTCCCTCACAGGAGTTCATACTCCTTGGAAAAGTTGTAAAAGCTCATGGTATGCGGGGAGAATTCAAAATGATCCCCTTTTCGGGTCAACCCGAGAACCTCCGGGCATACAGAAAGCTGATTCTTGTTGACAAAAAAGGAAAAATGTCCCCTGCCCTTTCAGTCATTTCCACTCGCAACAAGGGCAAAATGGCGATTGTTCATCTGGAATCCATTACTGATCGTACCAGGGCCGAGTATCTGGAAGGTATGGGTGTGCTTCTGGCCAGAAATGAACTTCCCCCACTTAAGGAAGATGAATTTTACTGGCATGAAATCATTGGAAAAAAAGTGAATGACCGGCAAGGTTTTTTCGTAGGTACCGTCACAAGTATCTTTTCCAATGGAAAACAGGACATTCTGGTGATCCAGAACGGTGAAAATGAGATTTTAGTACCGATAACCAGAGATAATATTATTACTGAAAGCAGAGAGGAGCTCACCATTGATCCTCCTCCCGGCCTTCTTGATCTTTACCTGAATCCGTAACGATTTCCTGCTTGTTTTTTTGATAACACGTTGAGATACAGTCATAAACTTTCAATCGAACAAGTTTAACAGAATCAGTGGCCGGCCTTTTTAATGAGATTCGAGATACTTACAATTTTTCCGGATCTTCTTTCTTCCCCCTTGAGGGAAGGAATAGTCAGAAGGGCGTTGGAAAAAGAACTTATTAAGGTAACATTCAGGAATCTCAGGGATTTCACCTTCGATCGACATCATACAACTGACGATCGACCCTACGGTGGTGGAGAAGGGATGGTGATGAAAGCTGAGCCTCTTGCTTTGGCTGTCGAGCAGGTGAAAAAAAAAGACCCCTTGGCGAAAGTTATTCTGTTAAGTCCTCAGGGGGAAACATATGACCAGGTGATCGCAGGGGAATTATCCCTTGAGACATCACTTGTTCTCATCTGTGGGCGCTACGAAGGAGTAGACGAAAGATTCAGGGAACGATTTGTGGACAGGGAAATATCCCTGGGGGATTATATTCTCACTGGAGGTGAGCTGGCTGCCATGGTTCTGGTTGACTCTATAACCCGGCTCCTGCCTGGTGTACTTGGTTGTTCTGATTCTGCTGAAAATGATACCTTCAGCAATGGACTGTTGAAACATCCGCAATACACCAGGCCTCGTGTTTTCATGGAAATGGAAGTCCCTGAAGTTTTACTCTCAGGTGATCATAGTCAAATCAGCGAATTTCGGTTTGCCGAATCAGTCAAAAGAACTGTGGAACGACGCGCTGAATTGATCAGGGGGAAAAAATTCAGCAGGAATGAATTGAAAATTCTAAAGAAATACGATCTTTACGAAAAGGTCAGGACACTGCAACAGGGAAAAACCAGTGTACAGGGGTGAAACAAGTCTGCATATTGCTCTTATTCACCATCCTGTACTGAATAAAAAAGGTGATATTATCGGTTCAGCCGTGACTAATCTTGATCTTCATGATATAGCACGGGTGGCAAGGACATATGGAGTCAGCCGATATTATATTGTAACCCCCTTTCCTGACCAGCAGAACCTGATCAGGGAAATGCTTGACCACTGGCTTACAGGACATGGTGGTCGATATAACCCTGCAAGAAAAGAAGCTTTGCATATTGTCAGGGTGGCTGATAACCTGGAAACAGTGCAGGAAAGTATCCGGAAACGGTTTAACCGGAAACCGCTTCTGGTCTGTACCAGTGCCAGAGAACAGAATTGTCCTGTTTCGTACAGTGAGGTGAGACAGGAAATCAACAAAAAATACCCGGTCATTTTACTGTTTGGGACCGCCCATGGCCTGGCACCGGAACTTTTACAACTGGCTGATCATGTTTTACCACCAATTGCCGGTGCTGCCGATTACAATCATCTTTCGGTGAGGTCAGCCGCATCAATTGTAATCGACAGATTACTTGGAGCAGAATGAGAGCAAAATAAATAGTTAAACCTGAATCCTGCAATTGGCAAGTTTCCCAGGCTTTGGAGTCTCAATGGCACAGACTCTTCATTTTCTGGAGTGCAGGATACAGGTCAAAAGCAAACCCTTACACTTCAACCGAAAAAAGACATTATGAGCACAATAATCGAAAAAATAAATCAGGAACAGATGCGGCAGGATATCCCCGAGTTTCGCCCTGGAGACACAGTAAAAGTACATATCCGCATTATTGAGGGCAACAAGGAAAGGGTCCAGATTTTCCAGGGAGTTGTAATCAAACGCAAACGCGGTTCCATGGATGCGTCCTATACCGTCAGGAAAATCTCCCATGGAGTAGGTGTCGAAAAAACCTTTGCTGTTCACAACCCACGTATTGAAAAAATTGAGGTCGTATCCAGAGGTCGTGTTCGCCGATCCAGACTGTACTACCTCCGTGGACTCAAAGGAAAGGCGGCCAGAATCCGGGAGCGTGGTTATACCCGCTGAATCAACTCCCTGTCTGTCTCCACAGTCGTTCTGCTGTGGAGACAGACTTTTTCTCACCAGTATGACAGACGGTTTCCTTCCTCCCTCTCCTTTCGGTGACGACAACTTCCGCATCGAAAGACTACTCTATTCACGGGGACTGGTTGCTGTTGGTGGATGCGATGAAGTAGGTCGGGGTCCCCTGGCCGGCCCCGTAGTCGCAGCTTGTGTCATACTCCCACCTGATTGCGATCATTCTCTTTTTCAAGACTCAAAAAAAATCAATCATGCAAGACGAAAGGAGTTGAATCAACTTCTTTCTGAAATTGACGCCCGTGTCGGACTTGGTCTTGTCAGCGAAAAAACCATTGACAGGATTAATATTCTCCAAGCTTCACTCCTGGCCATGAAACGGGCAGTGCTTGCCCTCGATACATCCGGCTCAACACCAGATTATCTCCTGATTGACGGAAAATTTCCCGTTCCGATCAATATTCCCCAGGACTGTTATGTCAAGGGTGAATCCAAAAGCGCCTCCATTGCCGCTGCCTCAATTGTCGCCAAAATTCATCGGGACAATCTGATGGAAAAACTGCACAATAGCTATCCTCTCTACAATTTCAAAAAAAACAAAGGGTATCCCACCAGGGAACACAGAAAGGCACTTCTGGCTCATGGACCCTGTCCTGCCCACCGTTTTTCCTTCAAAGGTGTTCACCGCCATGACTGATAGAAGAATCATAACCGGCCGGGCCGGGGAAAAAGAGGCTTCCCGATTTCTTGAAAAGAATGGATATACTGTTCTTGAAAAAAACTACCGCAGAAAATTTGGCGAAATAGATATAATCGCCCGTAAGGATGATTACCTTGTTTTCATTGAAGTGAAAACAAGAACTGGTCACTCCCATGGCGACCCGCTGGAAGCGGTTACAGACAGAAAACAGCGGCAGATCAGCCGGGTCGCCCAATGTTATCTCTCGGAAAAACGACTTCATGATACAGCAGCCAGGTTTGATGTCATTGCGGTTAATATGACAAAGAACTCCACTCCTGAAATAGAGCTGATTGTCAACGCTTTCGACCTCTGTTGATCTGGGATTTGTGTGTACTCGACTGCGATACAGCCTGATTTTTTCAGGTGTATTGATTATAATGAATTCTGATTACTCATGAAACTCAGCCGGATTGGAAATATGCCTGATTAACAGGTCCATGTCATTGCTCACCGGCACCCCAGCTTTTCACGATCTCTTTTGTCCGTATAAGTAGGCTATAGCGAACAAAAGAGACCGTGAAAAACCTGAACACCGGTGACTAAATACACAAAAAACGGGACAGGTTTCACTTTGAAACAGGTGTAAAAACACGGTATTATTAATCCCTTGAATGGATACACGTTATAAATGTCATGAACATCATTGGTATAACAATGGGCTGTCCCGCGGGAATCGGACCGGAAATTATTGTACGATACTTTGAACAACGCAGACCCGATTCCCGGTTCAGGCCGGTTGTCCTCGGTGATCCTGGAATTCTGCAGAAATGCTGTAACGAACTTGACAGCAAACTGCGACCGGTCTTATGGCAGCCAAGTCTTGATATCCCCGAACATGCCATCCCCGTACTGGCACTTTCAAAGCTTCCATCTGACACTCTTGAATGGGGCAGGCCTACACAAAGCACTGCGAAGGCTATGGTTTCCTATATCAAAAAAGGTGTTGAACTTGTTCAAAATTCTCAACTTGACGCAATCTGCACCTGCCCCATCTCCAAAGACGCTCTGCAAAACGCCGGATACACCTGGCCCGGTCATACTGAAATGCTTGCAGATCTTACCGGATCACCCCAATATGCTATGATGATGGCGGGGAAAAAACTGCGGGTCACCCTGGTTACCATTCATTGTGCCCTTAAAGAAGTGCCGGTTCTCCTTTCAATTCATGCTGTTCTAAAGCTTATTCGCCTGACCAGCCAGTCATTAAAGAAGGATTTCGGCATTACTTCCCCCCGTATTGCTGTTGCCGGACTCAACCCCCATAGTGGAGAAAACAGACTTTTCGGAGATGAAGAAGATCTGTTGATTCATCCTGCTATCCTGCAGGCAAAGGAAGAAGGTATTGACGTTAACGGGCCTTTTCCTCCTGATACGATTTTTTTTACCGCGGCCGAACATGGCAATTATGATACAATCATCTGCATGTATCATGATCAGGGACTCATACCGTTCAAACTTCTTCATTTCCATGACGGCGTAAACGTAACCCTCGGCCTCAGTATTGTCCGTACCTCGGTTGACCATGGAACTGCCTATGATATTGCAGGAAAAGGTATTGCCCGTTGCGACAGCCTCATGGAAGCTGTACAATTAGCCTCTGAAATCAGTTCCAACCGAAAAAAATGGTCCACACACTCATGGCAGGATTTTCAAATAAGCTGAAAACAGAAAAAGGATTGCTCATCGTCTTTGAAGGAACAGACGGCACAGGCAAATCGACCCAACTGCAACT
The DNA here is from genome assembly GCF_054039375.1 of Desulfomarina sp. Lineage (NCBI taxonomy): Bacteria > Pseudomonadati > Thermodesulfobacteriota > Desulfobulbia > Desulfobulbales > Desulfobulbaceae > Desulfomarina > Desulfomarina sp. Next base: position 79,952 of record NZ_JBPLBA010000114.1, read on the forward strand.
GCTCCACACTGCTCTGCGAAAGAAGAATCTCTCTGTTATTGCCACAAGGGAACCAACGAACGGACAGTACGGCGAGCTGATCAGAAAACTCTATCGAAACCGCACGGAATCCTCCAGGGAAGAGGAGCTGGAACTCTTTCTTGCCGATCGGCGCGAACATGTGCACGAGCTCATTCTGCCGGCACTCGAAAGTGGCAAAATAATTCTCTGTGACAGGTATTTTCTTTCCACCGCAGCCTACCAGGGGGTTCTTGGTTTTGACCCTGAAGAAGTACTTGAACGGAACAGTTTCGCCCCTGACCCCGACCTGGCACTGCTTTTTCAGCTCCCTGTTGAAAAGGGAATCGAGAGAATTATCTCTGGAAGAAAAGAAGCTCCAAACGATTTTGAACAGTTGGAAAATCTGCAGAAAACCGCCGGAATATTTGCAAGCCTCAACAGACCGTATATACAAATTATTGACGCTGACGGTTCAATAGAAGAGGTGCACAGTCGGGTTATCAACCATGTATACACCCTGCTTTCCAGATCACCTGGCTTCCAGGATAAATTATGAGCTGTATCTACTCAACACTTATTCTTCTACTCTGCATCCTCCTTGGTGGCTGTACCTTCCCGCGCTCAACTACCTTGCAGCAGCCTGAAGAGGATAACACCGATCTTTCCTGCTCCTACTTCTACTTCCTGTGGGGATCCCACGCGGAAAGCAATGAGCATTACAGGGAAGCTCTGGAAGCGTATCAGAAGGCCCTCATCTGCGACCAGAAAGCCGACTATGTCCAACGCAAACTCCCCGTTCTTCTCCTGAAGATGGGTGAAACCGACAAGGCCATTGACTGGCTTGAAAGAGAAATCAGACAAAACCCCCTCGCCATACAACTCAAACTCTTTCTGGCCAATCTCTATGCCAGACAAAACAAGGCTGACCGGGCCATTCAGCTCTACAACGCGGTTCTGGAAATGGAACCTGACAATGAGGATGTCCAGTTCCGTCTCGCCTTTCTTTACAGTTATAAAAAGGAATACAGTATTGCAGAGGAAAAACTGCGACTTCTGCTGAAAAAAAATGATGAACACTATTTTGCCCATTTTTACCTGGCCCGTACCCTGAAAAGGGAAGGTAAAATCGAGGAAGCCGGTAAAGAATATGAAAAAGCACTGGCTCTCAACTGGTCCAGGGAACTGGCCTTTGAAATTGGTCAGTTTTACGCAGAACAGAACCAGTATGACAACGCCCTGAGAATATACTCTTCCGCCAGCAGAAATGACCCTGACGATGAAAGAGCATCGCTCAGTCGCATTCAGGTTCTTCTCGATATGGGAAGCAACGACAAGGCTCTTAAGGAATTAAAGGAGATACGTAAGCGAAGCAGGGACAAAACACGGATTGATATCATCGCTGCCAAGATTCTTCTGCGAAAAAAAGATTTCCAGGCTGCAGAATCCCTTCTTCTGGACCTCGTCAACAAAACGGAAAAACAGGAGCCGCATTACCTGCTGGCAATGATTTATTTCCAGAATAATAATTTCAGTCTGGCCCTGCATCACCTGCAATCGATAGTACCCTCAAGTGTCATTTTTGAAGAAGCAGTTTACCTGCAGACCCGCATCCTGAGAAAACTGAAAAAACCTGGCGATGCGATAAATCTGCTTGAAAAACATATCTCTTCGTCCAAAAGCCGCAGCCCGCTTTTTTATGCTCTGCTTTCTGTTTTTTACCAGGGACAGAAAAAAAATAATAAAGCACTCTCCCTGCTCGCTCAAGCCGTTCATATTTATCCGGAAAATCCTCAGCTCTTTTTTGAATATGGTCTGCTGCTTGAAAAAAACGGTAAACACCAGCAGGCAATGACCACCATGCAGAAAGTTATTGAGTTGAAACCGGATCATGCGGAAGCCTTGAATTTCATCGGCTACACCTGGGCAGACAGCAATATGCACCTGAAAGAAGCCTTGAAATATATCGAAAAAGCGGCACAGTTAAAACCTGGCAACGGGTATATTCTCGATAGCCTGGGCTGGGTTCATTACCGTCTGGGCAATTTAGAAAAAGCAAAGAAAGAAATACTGAAAGCACTGGAACTGGAACCGGCAGACCCGCACATTTTCGACCACCTGGGAGACATTTACAACTCCCTGAAACAGACTGAAATGGCTGTGAAAACCTGGAAGAAAGCTTATGAGATGTTCAAGGATGAAAAAAAACGAGACCAGGTTAAACAGAAAATCAGGGTACTTGAAAACCGTGAGTAGTCATAGAAAAACAAAAACATCTGCTTTATTCTGTCTTTTCCTCCTTCTGCTTTCGGGATGCGCCCATCACCCGTGGACAACCCCCATCGAAGATGAGCAAAATCTGAAAGCCACCCAGCTCCTTAAATCACTCGATCAAAAAAGCAGATCCTGTGAACAGGCCATTGATGGGGATATTTCCATACTTTATAAAAATCTCTTTGATAAAAAATTGATATCGGGCTATTTCCAGCTTTATTATCCATCTTCCCTCAAATTTATCGTCACCAATCCCTTTGGCCAGACACTGCTGGCCTTTGCAGTTATTGAGAGAAGATTTCAGCTGATCAATACTTTTGAAAGAAGATATATCAAAGGCAACACCTACTCCTACGGCATGCTGCACAATATTCCGCCAATACTGACTCAGGGTACGTGGGATGAATGGTTACGGGGGACAGTACACCTTACCGGGGGAGATATTATCGACCTGAGAAATGACACTGAAAAAAGAGGTCTGTGGATTACGATCCGAAGAAAAAAGGCAGATCATACAGTGGCAGGAGGACTGACCCATCTCCTGGTTGATCCTGAAAAGACTCTTCTTCTTTCACGTATTCTGGAAAACAATCGCGGTAAAATAGTCGGCGAAATTACCTATGGGGACTGGAAAACAATCGGAGACTGCCACCAACCGCAGACAATCGGTATAACCGGATTGGACTATTCAACAGCAATTGACTTGAAACTGAGCAATATTGCCATTGCCGACGGTTTGACCGAAGAAGACTTTCATCTCAAGGCACCGGCGGACTATGTCCGCCAGATCATTCCATAGCAGCTTTTTCTTTATTTGTACCCCCGTCAACGACCACTTCCGCAGGCAGTTCATTGACTATGAGAACAAAAAGATTGTCATTTTTAAAGAACACCTGCTGCAAGTCATAGTCCCTGTCCGGGGCCAGATCTAAAACAACCTGAATCCTGTCTGTCCCCGCCGCCGGATCACTTGTGGTTATTTTCTCAACATATTTCCCCTTGGCCGAAATAGTCCTGTTCACATCCGGCCCCAACTCCATATCCATGAAATCACAAATCACTCTTGGTGTTTCCTTTTCTACCGCTGATACAGATGGAGGATAAAAATCATTGAGACGAAAAATCACCATCTCGCCCTTGTTAGAAGAATCATCAAAAGATATTTCCAGCAACCTGGCTTTACTTTCCCCAATATCTTTTCCAATTTCCGGGGCAGTGCCGGAATTACTACCTGAAATCGCAGCCACTGAAGGTTTTTCTGTCGCATTCAGATTTTTATTGGTTTTATCATCCGAGGGCATAGACGGCCTGACCTTCCGGTCCGGCAATACCGGTTTATCAGCAAATACCGGAGGCACCGGCCTTTCCGATTTTTTAACCTTTTTTTTGACAACAGCAGGCAGGGGACCTACTGTTTGCCTTTCTTCCCCGAGCAGGGTAACTGTCAATGTCTTGTCCTCTTCGGAAAAGAATTTTTCGTACCGGATCTTATTCTTTTTAGTGAGATCAATAACAACCCGGGTCTTTCGGATCGGTTCGGTATGGGCCCCAATACGTATTGCACTGGCAAAAATACCGCTTTCCACTGGAATAACATTTTTCCCCCTGTAGATGCCATTTGGGAAATCTATTACAATTCTCGGGTTGTCACCATATAACTGAAAAATTTTTACTTTTATGGTGTCATCCAGTTTAAAGACAACAGTTTCTTTGTTATTGGATACAGGATTGTAGGTTATGGATTCAAGGGTGACAGTATCACTTTCTCCCGCATTGCAGGATAGAGTTGAAAAAAAATACATACAGACAAAAAGAGGCAGAAGAATGGGAAAATACTTCATAAGAGAATCCTTTTTTATATTATAACGTCTTTATACGCATTCTTTTCAATAGAAGTAATTTCTCACAGGTACCCCATCACGGCCTCTTTTGTCCGCACAGGCAGGCTGTAGCGAATAAAAAACCCTGTAATAATCTGCGGTACGTGGAGACAATTTCAGTTCAGAGGTAATAAAAACATAGAGTTATTAACCCTGTAATAGTTACTTTTAATCTTTTTGATTACATCATCCCGGCTTGAAAAGTCAACCAAATTCCAGTAAATGAAGGAGCTGGCCGGAAAGAAACCTGATTACGCACGATGTAATTGATCAAAGAGGTAACAACTCAGTAATTTTATTACCTCTGAACCAATTGTCGTTTACTTAAGCGATGAGTCCCGTTCCGAACTCGTCCGAGGGACGCCATAAACCCGTCCCTGGGGGCTTGACTGCGGTCGTTCTCGCTGCAGACACCCTTGGCCAAGGTCAGAATGGGATTTTCTTAACCATCTTGTCCTTAAATTAGTGTCTGTCCAGAAATGAGAATTTTTGTTCGAGATAAAGGCGCACGGGAAATTTTACCGCACGATTTAACGGATTTTATCAATGATTAATAAGAAAATACTTCCCCATATTTCCAGACCCGGTCGTTACCTGGGACATGAATATAATTCCAGCATAAAGCCGTGGAATGCGGTTATGACCCGCTGTGCTCTAATTTTTCCGGATTTATATGAAATTGGAATGTCTCACCAGGGATTACAGATACTTTACCACATACTCAACGGTAATGACAAGTTTCTGGCTGAGCGATGTTACTGCCCGGACACCGATGTGGAAAAGCTTATCAGGGAAAAAAATGAGACTGTCACCACCCTTGAATCCGGTCGTCCGCTGATCGAATTTGACATCATCGGTTTTACCCTGCCCTATGAACTCTGCTACACCAATATCCTGACTGTCCTGGATCTCGCAGGATTACCATTTTTCTCCGTCGAAAGAGACGACGACCACCCTGTTATTCTCGCAGGTGGAGCGGGAGCCCTGAACCCTGAGCCAGTGGCCGACTTCTTTGATGCTATCCTGCTGGGTGACGGAGAGGAAGCTGTTCTCGAAATTGCTGAAATCATCGGCAATACTCCACGCAATAAAAGAAACCGAAAAAAACTGCTGGAACGACTGGGGGAAATTGAAGGAGTCTATATTCCCTCTCATTTCAAACCGGTATACAACAAAGCCGGGCATACCGTGGAAATCAAACATCTGCACGGTTCACAACCATATATTTCCCGCCGGATTATTCCTAATCTTGATCATATTGACCATCTCAAGCACCCGATAGTTCCCAACGCCAGGATCGTCCATGACAGACTGGGCATCGAAGTTGCTCGCGGATGTACCCGGGGTTGCCGCTTCTGTCAGGCTGGAATCATCTACAGACCGGTTCGGGAACGTACACCACAGCAGATCAAGGAACTTGCCATTGCGGGTATTGAAGACTCAGGCTTTGAGGAACTTGCACTCCTGTCCCTTTCAACAGGAGATTACTCCTGTCTGGAACAGGCATTGCCGGAACTGATGAACAGGTTCACTGACAGTTTTACCTCTGTCTCAATGCCCTCCTTGCGTGTGGGCACTCTCACCCCGACTATCATGGACCAGATCAAACGGGTCAGGAAAACAGGTTTTACACTGGCCCCTGAAGCTGGGAGTGAGCGATTGCGCCGGGTTATCAATAAAGGTATAAGCGAGGAAGATCTTCTTTCTACCTGCCGGGAAGCCTTTGGACTGGGCTGGAAACTCATCAAACTCTATTTCATGATTGGCCTGCCGACGGAAACGGAAAAAGATCATGAAGAGATTGTGGAACTCGTGAAAAAGGCCAAGCTGGAGCGGGACCGTGGTACAGCCAAAGGGAAAAAACAGATTAATGTGAGTGTCGGTACCTTTGTTCCAAAACCCCACACCCCGTTCCAGTGGGAAAGACAGCTGGCTGTGGAGGAAAGCTACTCCATATTGAAAAGATTGAAAAACAACCTCAGGCTCAAGGGGGTCAATCTCAAATATCACAACCCCGACCTCAGTTTTCTCGAAGGTGTTTTTTCCCGAGGTGACAGACGATTGGCCCGCCTTATCGTAACTGCCTGGAATAACGGAGCCAGACTCGACGGCTGGACAGAACATTTCCAACTTAAAATCTGGCGGAAAGCGGCACAAAAATGTCAGATAGAGCTGGAAGATTACCTGCGTCACCGATCAATGGACGAAGTTCTTCCCTGGCAGCACCTGCATTCCGGAGTCGACCTTGATTTTCTTAAAAACGAACATAAAAAAGCGCTTTCTGAATCATATACACCTGACTGCAGATATCACAGCTGCCAGAAATGTGGCCTTTGTGATTTCAAAACTCTTCTGCCGATTGTCCACAACAGGTCAAAAAAAACGCGGGAATCCGCCCTGCCAATATCTGCCGGTCAGGACAACATGGAGAATGCCAACCACTACCGGTATATTGTCCACTACTCCAAAAGAGGGGAAATCTGTTTTCTCGGCCACCTGGAAATACTTCAAGTCATTTTCAGAGCCCTTCGACGGGCTGATATCAAAACCCATTACAGCAAAGGGTTCAATCCCTCACCCAAAATTTCCTTTGGCCCTGCACTGGCTGTGGGTACTGAAAGTCTTGCTGAATTCTTCATTATGGATCTTGTCGCGCCCCTGGCAGACAGAAAAACCGTTATTAAAAAACTCAATGACAAACTTCCTCCGGGCATCGAAGTGACAGCCATGGAAAAACATCCCGGAAAAATAGCGCAGAAAATTCTGACATCCTACACGATGATCTTACAAAATCCCCTGAGTGACGAAGAAAAAACAAGAATAACCGGTTTTTCAGAGAGTCACTCCTTTTCCATACAAAGGAGCAGAAAGGGAAAAACAACCTCCCTAGATGTCCGCCCAATGATAAGCAAGCTCCAGTGCACAACCCCTGACACCATCGAACTGGAAATGGTTACAATTGCCTCCAGACCTGGAATTAAACCCATTGAAATTCTAACTCATATTATTGGGATTGACAGGGAACGGGCAATGGAAACGGTAATTCTCAAAACCGGTTGGAGGCCAATGAACCATTAAAACTAATCTCTGGATATCTCAGGTGTTTTCCCGGTTTGGAACAGGAAGGTTGCTGTTTCTCCTGGTTTTTCTTCCTGGAAGCTGTTCACTGGCCTATGGTCACCCTCCATGGGTTAAAAATCTCATCCGGAATGGAGGATATGGTTTCGTCAATGGCAAAAATATTTCCGGGTTCAGGGAAAACGACCTCTTTATCCCTGCCTCGACCCTGAAAATCCTCACTTCGCTCGTCGCCCTGGAAACCCTTGGGGATAATTACCGTTTCAAAACATACTTCTTTCTGGACAAAAACAGAGTCCTTTTTATCAAGGGAGGAGGAGACCCATTTCTCATATCGGAAGAAATTAAAATAATCTGCACAAGACTTGTCGACCTTGGCCTTAAAAAAGTCTCCGCGTTAATCCTCGATGACAGCGCTTTCAACCTGGCAAGACCTGCTGACGGCAGCGAAGGTTCCGACAACCCTTATGATGCTCCGAATTCTGCCCTGGCCGTTAACTTTAACAGTCTACCGGTTTTTATCTCCGCAGCCGGTTCTGTCACCAGTGGAGAACAGCAGACGCCCGATCTGCCGATTATGCGAAATCTGCAAGGTAATCTCCCTGCCGGATTTCATCGTATCAATATTGATGCCTTTGCAGACAAATGTAAAATTTCACCCTCACTCCAATACGCCGGCGAACTTTTCATCGCCCAGCTCAGAAAATCGGGGGTTCAGATCAACAATACGATCCATGCCGGAAAATTTCCAGACATAAGCAGTGATAAGATATTATATACTCACTTCTCCTCAAGAAAGTTAACTGATATTGTACGATCCTGCCTGAAATTTTCCAATAATTTCACAGCAAACCAACTTTTTCTTACAAGTGGTGCCTCGGTCTATGGCTATCCGGCCAACTGGCTGAAAGCCAGCCGGCTTGTTCAACACTATGCCCGAAACAGTCTGAACCTGCCACCGGGCAGTTTCAATATAGTTGAAGGATCCGGCCTTTCCAGAAAAAACAGAATCACTCCTGCTGCAATGTTGCAGGTACTCAAACGCTTTTATCCCTATCGTAAACTTCTCAATGAAAATGAGCATATTTACTTAAAAAGTGGTACTCTCACTGATGTTTTTTGCTATGCGGGATATTTTAAAAATGGCTGGAAAAGTAATCCGTTCGTTCTTATGCTCAATCAAACTGCAAACACGAGAAAACAGGTCCTTCAACATTTGGAAAACTCCTTTTCGTCCACGGAAAAATACAGTTATTAATCCTGTGACCAGGTACAGATAGTTAATGAAAAAACGATTCTTTCTTTTTCAGGACAAAATTGAAGCACTTATTTTGAAAAAACGTGCAATATTACAGGGAAACAGGTTAATCCTCCTTGACAGTGATCTCAGCAGCCCGGAACAGACCTTCAAACTGACGCCTGCAGTAAAAGTCCTCTACTGTGAAACATCCCGGATTGACCCATATAAACTGGTGGGTAAATTTATTCCCACTGAGGTCCTGTCGAAAAATGATGTCGATCTCCTTCTCAGCTCTTTTACCTATAAAAACCAATCCTACCGTATTGATATTGGTTTTCTGACTTATATTTGACTCGCCTCCCTACGGTTCATCCGCCGAGGGATTCAGGATCTAGGATTGCACGTATCGTGAGATTTTCAATTGCAGTAATGCATTTACATAAATAATGATTACTATTACCAGTAAATGGCCATTTGTTTCATCTGCACTATATAACTGCCAAAAAAGAACCAATATATCAACGAACTGGAGAAGCTTATGGTTGAAAACATTTATGGATTTCTCGCAAAAGTTGGTTTTACGCACCCACTCCATCCCATGCTGACCCACGTTCCCATGGGAATGATTATAGGAATGGTCACCTTCGCGTTTCTCGGCCTGATCTGGAAAAACAGCCAATTCAACCTGACAGCCTTTTATTGCTCCGTTCTTGCTTTTCTTGGCGTCTTTCCGGTAATTGGAGCAGGCTTACTGGACTGGCTTCAGTTTATGGAAGGAGAATGGAATACATTTATCATAATCAAAATGATCCTGGGAGCAACGTTGATTGTCCTCCTGGGAACCTCCATTATTTTTAAAAGAAAAGGCAAATCACCAAAAACAATTTTTCTGATTTATATTCTCTGCCTTGCATGTGCAGGCGGACTTGGATATTCCGGTGGTGAACTGGTTTACGGGTAATTCCCGAATCGCCCTCAGCTTATGGTCATCTTGAAAAATTTTATTTTCCTTCTAGAACAGGGAAAGGAAAAAGAGCAGCATATTAGCCACCTGTGAGGATTTTTCATTTGTCTGTTATGTAGGGGTATTGGGTGAAAAGACTTATTCATGGTGAACAGAACTCAGTCATGGAGAGCCAGATAAATACCTGCTCCAGCAATAATTGTTCCGGCACCACGGTTCATCCTCCTGACTGACGAAGGAGACCTGAGCAGTTTTCCAGCCGATCCGGCACAGAAAGCCACCAGGATGAGACCACTCATCAACGCGGCCATGGTCAAGAGAGAGGCAAAAAAAACATCCTGTCCATCGAGACTTGTCAGATCAAAAAACGTTGGAAGAAACGCGATATAGAAAAGGATAACCTTGGGGTTGGATGAAGAGATAAGAAACCCTTGCAGAACACCGGTCCATACCTTTTTTCCCCTTTTTTCAAGAGGCGCATGTTGCCTGTCGTCCAGGGGAGAAAACCATAATTTCAGACCGAGAAATACAAGGTAAACAGCCCCTGTATATTTGATAACCATAAAAACTGCTTCATATCGTTCAGCGACTATCGCCAGGCCTAAACATGCAAAAACCAGGTATATCACATCACCCAAGGCCATGCCGAACGCCATACCTCTGCAGGACCGCCAACCGAACGCCAGGGCCCTGCCTGTCAGGGCAAACGTTCCCGG
>NZ_JBPLBA010000115.1:0-4674 GCF_054039375.1 Desulfomarina sp.
GTTTGAGTAAGCACTCCCCATCTGTTGCGTCACAGGGGACGTTTTTGTGGCATTGCCGTATGTTGCAAAAAATCCTCTCAAATTCCTGTCAAGCTTTTTTTTATTTTTTTTAGGGGTGAGTAGTTACATTTTTTTTATATTACTTCCATTCTCAATATCCGTTATGAAACCATCCTCAATCCCCAGCAGAACATGACCCTGAACAGGACCGCCGCTGCCGTCAATCATCCAGCCAGCAAAAATAAATTGTTTTTCTTCCATATTTCTCACGGTTCCAGTAAATAACATTCAAACACCTGATTGCCAGGTGTCCATCCGGAAAATCGTAACTGATCACAGGGGCAGCAACTTTATGATGTTATTACCTCTGAACTGTAATTGCTCACAGGTGCCGCAGATTTTTTCAGGCTCTTTTGTTCGCTATAGCCTACTATGCGGACAAAAGAGACCGTGAAAAGCTGGGGTACCTGTGAGTAATTACGATTCGTGAATGGTTTTTTCGTATCCGGTCAGGAGTTTTTTATATGACTGTGCAGTTTTTTCATTATAGTTGAATAGGTTGTGTAAAAATCTTTCCTGCTCAGTTTAGTAGGCAGCACGGCATTCGAAAATGTATAATAATCGAGATCTGTTATTGCAATCTCATTTTTCAGGCGGTGATGGAGCGGCGTGCCTGGAATCGGAGTGAGAATTGACGGAACCGGCAGATCTATTTCGTAGTGGTTGATAAAGTTGTCCAGGGCCTCGAATTCTTCATAACCATAATCGGGAGAGATAATAAAATCGCCGATGACCCTGATCCCCAGTTCTTTCAGGATTTCCAGGGCCTTTATATTGGTGCTGTTGGTACTCTTCTTGTTCAGCATGGCCAGACGGTTGTCATTGATCTCTTCAAAACCGATGACAACGGAAACAAGGCCGGCTTTGGCCCAGAGTTGCATGATCTGCGGGTTATTGACCACGGTGTCGGCGCGGACGTCTGCCACAAAACGTTTTTTAATTCCTCGGTCAAGCAGTGTTTTGGCAAGTTTGCGGGCCACAGCCATGTCGCCGAAGGTGTTGGCGTCGACGAAACGGATCAGGGGTACATCTCCCAGCAGATCAATATCTCGAAGGATTGAATCGCAGGAATGGGACAGATAACGACCTCCCGTAAGGGAAGGAATAGTGCAGAAGGAGCAGCAGTGGGTACAGCCGAATGCGGTGGAAACAAAGCCGACTTTGCCGCCTGCTCCGCTCATGATATAGCTGTCCCTGTGACCGGCTACAAGATCATAGCGTGGAGCCATTGTGTCGACTAAATCTTCAGTACTGTATCGCTTGGCATTGATGGTCAGCTGTCGGTCGTTTCCGACCCTGGCCAGTCCGGGGATGTTATCCGGAGATTTTTTCTGTTCCAGGTGGTGAACTAGGCTGGCGAAAGTTGCCTTGCCCAGGCCTTTTACAACAAAGTCTATATATTTCCGGTTGAAATAGCCGGGATCACATGAGGCATGATGTCCGCCAACAACGATTACGGGGCAGTCCGGCTTGTACCGTTTTTTTATATCCCTGGCCAGTGCCAGAACACTGTTGGCTTCACAGGTCACACCTGTCAGTCCGACGATATCCGGTCGGCCGAAATTTTCGAGGATAGTTTCCAGACAGAGGGGATCGGCTTTGAGATCAGCAATGATCACGTCGTGATCCGGCAGGTTGCCTGCCAGGGTTTCAAGGGCCAGGGGTTCGCCCCGGAAAATCAGTTTAATGGAGGTAATGCCAAATTCTTCTTCAGGAATTGACCTGCCGCTGTTCGGGGGGTTGATAAGGAGAATTTTCATATAATTACGCTCTTGCCTGTATAATACCATAACGCCTTTCCCCGGTCATCTGGATACAGGAGATTTCCTGTCCCCCTGGAGTCGTGGCCATGGCAAAGGCGAGATCCAGGGCGGCGGCAGTTGGGAACTCTCCGTAGAAACGTCGAGGGTCTGCCTGTCTGCTCTTCTTTTTTATGCAGGATGGCGTAGTCCTGGAGCAATCATAACAGACAGTTGTTCCCTGATTTTTCGGGAACACAAAATTATTTCCGGATGTTCTGTCGATTCTCGGTATCTCAAGTATTGAACCTTTTTTTCCACCGCCTTGTTCAAGCAGGAAAAAACCGGCACCTTCTCCCGGGATTGACCGGTAATCCTGGAGGGCTGGATCGCTGCAGTCTGCCGGTTTTTTTTGTATAAAGCGTTTCCGGCTGTAGGCCAGGACTGGATCAAACTCATCAATGCCGCCAACCAGTACCCGTTTGACTTTTTGCTCCATAAGCCAGAGACAGGCCGTCTGCATGGCACTGTGGAAGGAGAGATAATGCTGGCTGATAGTGAGATTGGGGCCGGTTATTCCCAGCAGAATGGCCAGATGTGATGCCGCCTGATTATGAACGGATCTGGAAAACAGCAGGGGAGACGGGCCTTTGTCATTACTCGCGAAAACAGAATCCTTAAACCGGCAGGTGGAACCGATACTGCCATACCCGGTAGCAACAATTATCCCCGTATCATCACCGGACCATTCTTCACGATTTTCACACTTCTCAAACGCCAGAGATGATGCGAGAAGGGCCATTTTTGAAAAATGGTCGGTTCTGCGCAGGAGGTTTTTAGGAAAAAACTTCGCAATTTCTGCAGTTTTGGCCTTGAATACCTCCATATGATGTTTGTCGTCCCAGGAAAGGAGATCAGGTTTTCTTTCTGCGCGACTTACCGCTTCTGTCATTTCCTTAAGACTCGAGCCGAAAGCACCGGTAACGCCGATTCCTGAAATTTTCCAGCTCATTTTTATCTGTTGACCCGAATATAGTCGGCGATAGTGGCCAGCGAATTTAAGACTTCCACACTGGTTTCCTTAGATGTGATGCGAACGCCGAAATGGGTCTGGATCAGGGATACGATTTCTACTGCATCCAGGGAATCCAGGCCAAGTATAGATTCGGGACCTATCAGGGGGGAGTCTGTGTCCATTTCCGCGGCATCCTCTCTGTCCCGCTCACAAGTTGAAAGTATCAGATCCAGCAGCTCTTTTTCAAGGCCCTGGATGTCCGTATATGCCATTGTCTGCTCCGGAAAACGTTTGTCTTGATTTGTTCACCAGTAATACACCAAATATTTTGTAACTGGTCACAGAGGTAATAAAATCATAGAGTTGCTACCCCTGCGGCCAGTTACCATATACTCTATTTTAAATATGTTTGCCACGGGCTATCCCCTTGTCCAAATAATACCCGGCTGTTTTTCTGTTTTACAGTTTCCAGTCGTAAAAACGCAGAAACCGAGCAAAATCATTCATGTCAGATGCCTTGCGGTTCCATGGAAGAAGGCTGGTATAAAACGGATTGCTTGTTTCGTCAGTATTGCCATATTCCTTGTCCATCCCCACATACAGATCAAGGCTTATCAGGCTGAGCAGCAAAGTTTCCCATGGTTTTATCGCACCCCGCACATGTCCCCCCAGGGGCCAGTTACTGTAGTACATACTGGTGGTTTTTCCATCCTGAAGTCGCAGAGATTTTAATTTTGCCAGGAGAAGCAGTTTTGCCGGTACCTTTTGGTATTTTTGTTCAGCTTGTGACGGGATGATCTCAATATTCATAACCCTGTGAACTTCCGGGCGAATCGAGATTATCAATTCGCCGACAGGTTTTTTTATCGCCAAACGGGTTGGTAATATTTCTCCGTAAATGAACTGTTCTTTTGCCGGCCAGCCGACAGGATATGCCTGTCGCGGGAGAAAGCTGGTTGCGGTGATGGACACGTAGCATCCACAGGTATTTGCCGTAGTAATCAGTACAGGGTGTCTGTTTCTGTCAAAAGTGATAATTACGAGAATACCCACGTTTTTTCCTGTTGCCAGATGGAATGGAAAAAGACTGAACGGGATTTCAGAAAAGTGAATCCGGTAAATGAGATTTGTGTATTCGGCATTCGTGGTGGAAAAAGGGCGGCTGTCGAAATAGATAACGGGGGTTCTCGAATCAATAAATACCTCGGCTTTTCTGCTGTTTCCCCGTACACGAACCTGACCCGGTCGATTGTATTTCTGCTGCCATTCATGGATTAAAAAAGAGGGGGAGAGGGTTCTTTCTGTTTGCTGTTTTTCCGGACGAACGAGCCTGATGTTGTCGAATTTATAGAGCTGTTTCGATGAACAGCCTGTTAATAGGGGAGTGCTGAAAAGGAGAAAAACGATGAAGCGGAAAATATGGTTCATGGGAGACCTCGGCTGGGATCCGGAAGTATGCAGAAGCGAGTATCTTAAGGCATAAGTATTCCCGGTGCAACTGTAATTGGTCGCAAGAGTAGCAACTCTGTGATTTTATTACCTCTGAACCAATGTCGTTAACTTAAGCGATGAGCCCCATTCTGACCTCGTCCGAGGGACGCCATAAACCCGTCCCTGCAGACTATCTTGACAAAGCAGACTCATCCCTGTCCGGCTGAGTTTCATGGGTAATCTGGAATTATTTAATAAAAACAATTTACAGAATTATTCTTCTGCGATTATGCAGCAGTGCGGCGGTACAGAGCAGCAGTCCGAAGCCGAACAGCGCACCCGCTTCGGGCAGGATGGAGTAGAGATTTCCCTGGCGGAGGAGCAGATCGTAAAATCCTGCCTGCCCCCAGTAAAGGGGGGAGAGGATAG
>NZ_JBPLBA010000116.1:0-6816 GCF_054039375.1 Desulfomarina sp.
AGCCCGATTTTCCCACGTTAGGTGTTGATAACTCTGTTGATAACATGGTTAAAACACTGTGGATAAATTTTCTCAGCGAATGATTTTAACGTTGACAGACTACCTCAGAAGTCTGTGAGCAATTACAGTTCAGAGGTAATAAAATCATAGAGTTGCTACCCCTGTGACCAGTTACGTTTTCAGGGCATTTTTTTAGAATTACATACAGTTCCAGATCAATGTATCAATGATCAAAAGTCATTGCAATGCGATCCTTTAAAATAGCTGCTATTTCCGTTCGCAGGCGATTTGCTTTGATGGGTTTGGAGATATATCCGTCCATTCCCGTCGCAAGACATTTTTGTCGGTCGCCTTTAACGGCATAGGCTGTCATGGCAATAATCGGGATATGGTTTCCCGTGGCTTTTTCTTTTTCACGTATGATTCTTGTGGTTTCATAACCATCGAGTTCAGGCATCTGGATATCCATGAGAATGAGGTCAAAACTGTTTTTTTCGAGATATGCAAGGGCCTGTCTGCCGTTTTCTGCCGTGGTGATCTGCCAGTTGTCCCTTTGGAGAAGAGTAACTGCCAGGGTCCGGTTGATATATTCATCTTCAACCAGAAGAATAGTGCACGGCCTGCTCTGAAGCTGTGGCAGCGGATCGACCGGTTCCATCGGGAGACTGCCTTTTTTTCTTTCATCCGGGCAGGTCTGAAAGCAGGCCGTGAAAGAAAAAGTGGTGCCTGTTCCCGGACGGCTTTTTACCCGGATATTTCCTCCCATGAGTTCTACCAGCTCTGCGGCAATGACCAGGCCCAGCCCGGTTCCTCTCTTGTTTGCATCACGTGTAGTATCGATCTGGCTGAACGGTTTGAAGATTGTGTTCAGTTTTTCTGCAGGAATGCCTATTCCTGTATCCGATACCTGGAAATGAAGAGAGAGCTGTCCGCCGGTTGCCGGAATGTTGCCGGCTCTGCCGATTGTGAGCGAAATTGAGCCGGATTCAGTGAATTTCAAACCGTTATGAAGCAGATTGATGAGTATCTGGCAGAGTCTGCCCGCATCTCCATAGAGGACGGTGGGGATGGAAGGATCACAGTTGATCACCAGGTTGATATTTTTCTCCGCTGCTTCCAGGGCCAGGGTTTCCATGGCGTCGGCTATGGCATCACGAAATTTAAAAGGTTTCAGGTCAAGCTGGAGTTTGCCTGCTTCTATTTTGGAAAAGTCGAGGATATCATTGATCAGTTCGAGGAGTCTCTCGGCCGAAGTATGAACCATTGTCAGGTAACTTCTCTGGCGGGGGGAAAGGTCCATATCAAGGACCAGTTCCGTCATGCCGATTATTCCGTTCATCGGGGTGCGGATTTCATGGCTCATATTGGCAAGAAAGGTGGATTTGTTTTTTTCCGCTCTTTCCGCCTGCTCCTTGGCAATTTTTAACTCCTCCAGGGCGAGTCTCCGGTTCAGTGTGTCCCCCACGTGACGGGCAACATGGGCCATGAGGATTTTGTCTTTTTCAGTGTATATGACGTCCTGATAACTCTGGACAATTACTGCCCCCGATTTTTCTGTAAGGTAAAAAGGTGCGCCCAGCCAGGAATGTGGTTTCTTTCCTGAAAAACTGATCCTGTTTTCCCGGCATATAAGATCAAAATTATCCGGGGTAAGAAGAAGGGTTTTCCGATTTTTTATCATATGAGCAATAAGAGGATGCTCGTCCATGTCAACTGTCTGTCCCTGGGATTGTTTATCATAAGCATCTGCAAAATAAGGGAAATTAATGATATTGGAATCATTTCTTTTTTCCATCAGGGCTATAATAAAGTTGGGGGCATGGATCAACCGGCCAATTGCATGGTGGAGAGAAATATAAAAATGTTCTATTTTTTCAACGCTTTGTGATTGTTCGCTGATTGTGTAGAGGGAAGTTTTCAGTTTTTCGGAGTATTCCAGGGAATCAAGGGATGCCTGCAGGTTTTTTATAATTGCAAGATCATGCAGGCATGAGCCGATACTTGCGGCAATCGGCTGCAGAAGTGAGAGGAACTGTGTTGAAAATAACTGTTTCTCCCGGCTGCCGAAGTAGAAAAGGGCAACTGGTTGATCTTCGTCCATGACCGGGAAAAGCAGATGGGAAAAATTCCCCGTTGAGGCAAAAAACGGTGGTCTTTTTTCCATGCCATGGTGTTCTGCAGTTTCACCTTTTTTGAGCCTGGTGGGAAAATACCTGTGGGTTGAAGGGATTGCGACAGGCGTATGCTGCCGGTTGCAGGCTGCTGAAGAAACTGGAGAAAACAGCCTGGTGGACAAGTCGGGATAGTAGATTTCTGATGAGAATTGACTCAACTTCGGAAAAAAATCCCGGTGAAGAAAACCAGACAGTTCTTTCTCGGATGAAACAGATCTCAGACCTGTGATCAGGTATGTTAGCAGGGTGGGGAAATCGGAAGCGGGGAGAATGGCGCTGTCATGCATAAAGCTGGATATTTCCGGTTAGTATTTTTTGTTTGAGAAAAGCTATCATCTAATCATATCAGAAAATGAGTGTCCATTGAAGGGAGAGGAATTTTTTTTCTTATTACGCACAAAATTCAGCCTGACGCTTGTGAGTCAATAAAGAACCAGGAGTAAGGGCAGTTGCGGTTTGGCTTGTGTTTATATATAATCTTGAATCTGTCACGGTTTCGGGTTTAGAAAAACAGCCGCTGATTTTTTATGACAACGGTGTAGCAATGGGAAATGACACTTTCAGCATAACAACAGAGACATCATGGTTTAAACGCATCGGTAATGCATTCAAAGGTATCCTGGCAGGCATAGTGATGGTTTTACTTTCCCTCGGCCTGCTTTTCTGGAACGAGGGAAGAGCCGTGGAGCGTTATAAATCACTGGTAGAAGGTGGCGGAAAGGTTCTTTCTATTGATAAGAATCGTGTTCTTCCTGAAAATAATGGAAAACTTGTCCATGTGAGTGGAAAAACGGAAACTGAAGAGGTTTTAACTGATCCGGATTTCGGTATTACCGCTTCGGCAATCAAGTTGATTCGTCATGTGGAAATGTACCAGTGGCAGGAATCGCGCAGGACGAAAAAGAAAAAGAAACTCGGAGGAGGTGAGGAGACGGTAACTACCTACAGTTACAGGCAGGAGTGGTCCGGCCGGCTTATTGATTCAGGGGGATTTCAGCAGCGGGACGGCCACGAAAACCCGAAGGTAATGGCGTATGGGCCAAAAACAGTAATGGCTTCTCATGTTCGTCTTGGCGCATTTACCCTGCCCCAATCACTCCTCACAAGGCTTGGAAACAAGGTGCCTTTCCCTGTGCCTGCAGATGTCGAACCGCAGGGGGGAGCTGCCGGGAGCATCAGGCATGGTGGTGGTTTCTACCTGGGGGATGATCCGGCTCATCCTAAAACCGGTGATATGAGAATCAGGTATTTTGTGGTTTTACCGACGGAAATAAGTATTGTCGCACGCCAGGTCAGTTCAACTTTTGAACCTTATCATACTGTTGCAGGTGGTGATATAGAGTTGCTTGAGACTGGTATTCATACTGCAGATTCAATGTTTTTAAAGGCCAGGCAATCCAACACTGTATTGACCTGGGCGCTTCGTTTCGCCGGTTTTTTCCTGATGACGGTCGGTTTGAGCATGATCCTTTCTCCCCTTGTTGTTTTTGCCGATGTCGTACCGATGATCGGTTCGATTATTGGGGCTGGAACGACTGTTGTCGCTGCGTTCTTTTCTGCTCTGTTGACATGTGTAACCATTGGTATTGCATGGCTTTTTTACAGGCCGCTGCTCGGTCTTACTGTTCTCGGGGGTGCTTTTCTCATTGGTGTGCTGCTTTTCCGTAAAATCAGAAGGAGTGAGCCGGTTATGCCGCCCCCTGTACCTCATGAGGAACCGCCATCTGTGCCCTGATTTTTAAATACTTTCCGGCTCAAAAAAAATCATAGAGCTGCTGCCCCCGTAAGGAGTTACAGTTTATCCGGCAGCAAGGATATTTTCTATTGTTCCGGCTAATGTTTCCTGGTCTACCGGTTTCATGAGAAAGGCTTTTATACCTATTTCACGGGCTTTCTTTTCGGAAATCTGTTCATTGAAACCGGTGCAGAGGATGATGGGGATATCTTCTCTGACGGCGAGTATTTTCCGGGACAGGTTATCTCCAGTCATTCTGGGCATGGTCATGTCCGTAATAACTAGGTCAAAATCTTCGGGAGATGTCCTGAATTGTTCTATTGCTGCCATGCTGCTGGTAAAGCCGGATACCCTGTAACCCAGCCTCTTCAGAAAAGATTCAGCTATTTCCACCAGGCTGCTCTCGTCATCTATGAACATGATATGTCCGGTCCCCCCCCTGGGTGGACTTGAAACAGAAGAGACAGGCTGTATCTCCCGATCTATTACTGGCAGGAAGACAGTGAAGGTTGAACCACAGCGTATTTCGCTTGTTACTGTTATTATACCTTTGCAGTTTTTGACGATTCCGTGGACGACTGATAATCCAAGGCCTGTGCCGCTCTCTTTACTTCGAGTCGTGAAAAATGGATCAAAAATTCTGTTTTTAATTTCAGGTGCGATTCCACTGCCTGTGTCTTTGACGATGAGCTGGAGATAGCGTTTGTTTTCCATTTCCGGGTGTCCGGCCAGGAGATGGGGGTCATTGACCGTAGTCTCGGTAAGGGTTATGCTTAAAACTCCACCGTCAGCCATGGCCTTTCCGGCATTGGTGCATAGATTCATTACAATTTGATGGATCTGGGTCGGGTCTCCAAGTATCAGGCTGTCCGAGATGATCTGTTTTTTTATTTCGATGGAGGTGGGCAGCGAGGCACGCAAAAGCTTGAGTGCTTCGTTGACAACCAGGGAGACCTGAACAGGCTGGAGCTCTTCTTTTGATTCCCTTGCAAAAGTAAGAATCTGTTGAACAAGAGACCTGGCCCGATTTCCCGCATCCAACACTTTTTTCAGGTGATTTTCAGCCTGTGAGTTTTCAGGAAGATGGAGGAGGGTGAGTTCAGAGTAGCCGAGAATTGCTGAAAGGATATTGTTGAAATCATGGGCGATTCCTCCAGCAAGCGTTCCGATTGCTTCAAGTTTCATTGATTGTGACAGTTTTTCTTCCATCGCTTTTCTTTCTGTGAGATCACGCATCGCCGCCATCCGGATATTTTTCCCCTCGTGTTTCATCTCCCGTACCCGAATTTCCATAGGAAAAAGTGATCCGTTTTTGTGCTTTCCCGTCACCTCATAGGGGCCAAGATCCTTGTTTTTCACTTTTTCTTTGACGATTTCAAGGCACTCTTCTGAAAAGATCAATTCCATTATCCGTTTGCCGATCAATTCCTCACGACTGTAGCCGAAAAGATCAAAAAAGACTTTATTAGCCTGAAGCAGGTGTCCGTCCTCATGGATGGATATTGCTTCCCAGCCCGCATTGGCCAGTTGGCGGAAACGCTCTTCACTGGTTCTAAGTGCTTCTTCCGCGGCAATGCGCTTTCGGATATTGAAAACAAGAGTGAGGATAGTGAGGAGAAGGATGGCGATAGAGACAGTGACTACCTGGATTTGAGCTTTGTACTCATCATAAAATGAGTGAGGTTTGTTGATGATGATGGCCTGGGGTGGTAACCTGGATTCTTTCAGGTTGAATCGTTTGAGCTGGTTGTAATTGAAAATTGTTTTATTGCTGCCCTGTTCAATTACCGGAATACTCTGGGCTGGTGTGCCTGACAAGATTTTCCTGCTGATCACGGCCATTGCCCTTCCCTGGTAATAGCCACTGATAACCTTTCCCCCGATAACTCCTTTTCCGATGTTAAACCGCAGCAGGCAGTAAATCGGAACCCTGCTTGCTTTTGAAAGCATTTCTCCGACGCGTTCATAGGTAAAATAGTTTCCGTCCCGGTCGGAAAAATAACTGCCCAGCAGGATGAGTGTGTCTTTTTCCAGCCCGGCAATTGTCTTCATAAGGGAACCGATAGGGAGATTGTCCGCATATTTAATTGTGATATCCGGACTGATATGCCGTAATTGTCTGGAGATATCGTGAGCCCAGGCTCGGCCGGTCACCAGGTAATCGTTAATGACAAAAATTCGGGATACATTTGGATGAAGCCGGAGAGCCATTTCTGCTGTTTCCCGGGCGGAGACAATTTCAGCAACACCCGTAAAATTTTCAATATCCGCTATCTGCTCATAATTGAAACCGTTCACACCACAGAATGACACCGGGACACCGGGAAAGAGGACATCCCGGTGTTTGCGCAGGAAATTATAACTATTATTGTCTGAGGATAGAATCAGGGAGAATTTGGTGTTTTTATATTTTGTTTTCAGGTAGTTGTAAAAAATATCATAGTATTCTGCAGAATGATGTTTTTTAGAGTCCATGTTTTCCACATGGAGAGAAAGATTGTTTTCGTCCGGGCGGAGAACGTCTTCCACTCCCCGTACGATGTCTTTGACCCAGGTCATTCTCTGGTGATAGGAGTTCAGCAGAAGGATATGTCTGCTTTCCAGCGGATTAATTGCAGGTGCGGGGCTGGATTGGCCGGGATCTGCGGTCGCATGGCCCGGGAGAAGACAGAGCATAAGTGTCAGCATGAAAAAGAGGATGGGGCCGGATCCGTATCGCATTTCGGAGACCTTCAGGCAGACATTGATGATTGTGTTTCTTTGTTTAGTGCCTGTCCATAATTAGTCTTTTTGCCCGATACCTGCGTTGCCGATAAATTTTATCTTCGGAATATCAACAGTATGCCTACGGTAAAATTTCCCGTGCGTCTTGATCTCGAACAAAATCCTCATTTTTGGACAGACACT
>NZ_JBPLBA010000117.1:0-4440 GCF_054039375.1 Desulfomarina sp.
CCCATGGAGATAGCAGCTATGCCCACAGATAGATTCAAAGATTTATTCACCAAAGAAACTCTTCTGAAACTCTTTCCAAAGGAAAGAACCAACGAATTTTTTGACGCCCTTTTTGGTGACGCAAACGAAGGTGCCTATGACATTGAACTGGCCTTCCGGGGAGCTGATGACAAAAAATTGACAATGGAGTTACTCCTCCATGAACGCCCCAACTGCTGCCTGGCCTGCAACCTCACCCAGGGATTGCCCCAGGTGTTTTCGCGCCACCCGGTAATAGGTGTAAATAAACTGGTCCAGGAAATTGACAGTCTTCTGGGAGATGAAGCGGATTGCGGAGACTGGAAGCTGGGGTATACCGAACAGCGTTCCAGCTCACTTCATGTTATTCCGATAATTATTGATCTGAAGTAACTGCTCACAGAGTTAATACTCTATGTTCTTATTACTCCTGAACTGCAATTTCACTTCAGAGGTAATAAAGTCATAGAGTTGCTATCCCTGTAACCAATTACAATTGTTCACCTGCGACAGACACCTGTTTCGCAGGCCAAAACAGAAAAGGGGCCGGAAAATCCGGCCCCTTTTCTGTTTTACTGCTTTGGGGGAGGGAAATGTGAGAAATTACAGTTCAGAGGTAATAAAATCATAGAGTTGTAACCCCTGTGATCAGTTACTTTTTAATTACTCGTCTGCGACCCTGGAGCGACCCTGGGCCTTTGCGTGATAGAGAATATCATCGGCCCGTTCCATCCACTCCTTGAGAGATTCACCCTTTTTAAGTTCCGCAAGACCGATACTGACGCCAAGCCTGGTGTTTTCATCAGCCCAGACATTAAGATCGTTTACAGCGATGCAGAGCCGTTCCGCCAGGATTCTCGCGCTTTTCAGATCCGTATTGTCCAGGACCAGGACAAATTCATCACCACCGAACCGTACCAGGAGATCCGTAGATCGAACCGCACTGCTGAGAACGTTGGCCACGGATACCAACACCTCGTCCCCGGCCTGATGACCGAGATTATCGTTGATTTCCTTGAACCTGTCCAGATCCATGGCAATCATGGTGAGGGGATTGTTGTACCTGTTGGCACTGTCCATCATTCCATCAATACGTTCGTCAAATACACGGCGGTTGGACAAACCGGTCAGAGGGTCATTACTGGCCCGCTCAAACAGGTCTTCATATTCAAGCCCACGCTGGAGAGATTCTGCAAGAATTTCCAGGGAATGATTGAGCAGATCCATCTCTTCCTCATCCAGCTCTTTTCCTTTTTTGAGGATAAGTAAAATTCCCGCGTCTTCCATGGTCTCGAAAACCCATTTATAGGCAAAATGACCGTTTTCATTGATATAGGGTTTATCGAACTGGACTTCACCGTTAATCAGTCTTTCGGCAAAGGCAATTGTTTTGCGCCTGTGTGGACCATGGCCGGAACAGAAAAGATGACGTTTATTACGTGCACTGTTATTATAGCCAATGAGTTCATGACTGATGAGAGGCATCAACCAGACAGAATAGGCTTCAATCATACCGGTCAGGCTGAGCACTCCGGCCATCCTGCCATGCAGCTGATTGATCAGGTCGAGTCGTTCCGACTGCCTTTTCAGATAATCCAGCTCAACCATAACCTTTTCAATCTCAACCAGGTTCCGGCGGGGTGCTGTAAAATCAGGTTCTTTTGTCGAGAGAGTCATGAGCGTGTTCCTTACACTAAATACTTTTACCTAGAGTGTTCATCAGTAATAATATTCTTATCGTCAAGAGGTTCGAAATCTTTACCTCATTTTTCACTTTTGATTAATGCAGTTTTCGTGCCAGAAAACAGTCATCATAAGAGAAGAACTATAAATACTCCATTATTACAATATGTTAAAAGTTTTCATCATATCCCTGCATGTTAATAACAAAAATGAAATAGAAATAAAAAAAGTGTGCTGTCATAATTCTGACATCGACAACAGCGGATAATCTTTGACAAATCGACCATCAGGCCCCATCTTCACATTGACTGATCTCAAAAAATAGCTCTGAACAACAATGACATCGTTAAAAAACAAAATCGGACAACTCTTTATCATCGGTTTTGAGGGTGCTTCCATCTCGGCTTTTCATCCCATAGCTGAAGATATTATTGAGGAAAACCTTGGCGGCGTAATCCTTTTTGACAAACTGCTCGCCAAAAAACGGTCTGCGAATAATATCATATCCACCGCTCAGGTTCAGGAACTGACCGGAAAACTGAGGGAAATGGCAGGCGACCTGCTGATAGCAGTTGACCAGGAGGGAGGGCGGGTCAGCAGACTGGCTCGACTGGATGATTTTCCCGATATTCCTGCTGCCGCCATTCTCTCAGAGGACGATGGAGTGGAGCGGACCCGGCAGGCCGCCAGAAAAATTGCCGACGGCCTGCAGAGACTCGGCATTAATTTCAACCTTGCTCCGGTGGCGGATCTCAATCTCTTTGCAGATAATCCGATCATAGGGTGTTTTGATCGAAGTTTCGGGGACGATCCGGAAAAGGTATTCCACCATTGCCTGGCCTGGATCGAGGAGCACAGGAAAAAATCTGTTCTTTCCTGCCTGAAACATTTCCCCGGCCACGGCAGCACAAAGGATGACTCACACCTGGGTTTTGTGGATATCACGGAAAGCTGGAAAGAGGTGGAACTGCAACCTTTTGTCAAATGTATCAAGGCTGGCTTTATGGAAGCGATAATGACGGCCCATCTCTTTCACCGTGGAATGGATTCACAACTTCCAGCCACTCTTTCGGCCCCGCTGATCAGCGGAAAACTCAAGGGTGAAATGGGGTTCAGGGGGGCAGTTGTCACCGATGATATGCAGATGCGCGCCATCACCGACCGTTACGGACTGGCCGAGGCCTGCTCAAGAGCCATTGGTGCCGGGGCCGACCTGATTATCATCGGCAATAACCTGGAACAGGACCCGCGGATTTTTGCCAAAGTAAGAGATAGAATTATAAGGGATCTTGAGGATGGAAAATTGGCGGAAACACGAATTGAGGACGCACTGAGCCGGGTTCGAACGCTTAAACAACGAATAGAGGACTAACACCATGCACCAACAGACGGAACCGACCCACTCAATTGTAATTGGCTACCTGCTCTGGATTTTCGGCTTTCTGGGAGCGCATCGTTTTTACTACGGCAAACAGATCAGTGGTACAATCTATTTCTTTACCCTCGGCCTCTTTCTCATCGGCTGGATTGTTGATCTCTTTCTTATTCCGGGGATGAACGAACAGGCGGACATCCGTTTCATCAGGGGAAACGTAGACTATTCCATCGCCTGGCTGCTCCTGGTTTTCCTCGGTCTTTTCGGCATTCACAGAATGTATATGGGCAAATGGATCAGTGGCCTGGTTTATCTCTGTACGGCAGGATTGTTCGGACTTGGCTATATTTACGACCTGTGGACACTCAATGATCAGATAAGCCTGATCAACGGCAGGTGACAACGTAATTGGCAACACTGAAATCAACTACATGATTTTATTACATTATACATTTTTACCCGGACGGATTAAGGAGTTTATCCACAACAACGGAAAGGTTTCGCATGGACACCGGCTTCATGCAATATTCATTGACACCCGCTTCCATGGCCGCGTCTTTCGAGACCTGATCTGAATAACCGGTAAAGAGAACAACAGGAATGTCCGAACGAAGTTTTTTTATCTTCCCGCTCACCTCAAGCCCCGTCAGTTCAGGCATGGTCAGATCTGTTATAACGAGGTCAAATTTTTCCGGTTCTCCGGCAAATATATCCACCGCTTCCACGGCGGAAACCGTACCGACCACGGTATATCCGAGGGAGCGCAGGATCTCGCCTGTAACCTGAACGACCTGGCTGTCGTCATCAACCAGCAGGATACGCCCTGCACCACTGGGCAGCTCACCCGTGTGCACCACCCTCTCGATCGGATCAACCTTGTCTGCCACCGGCAGAAAGACACGAAAAGTCGTCCCCTTGCCCTTTTCGCTCTCCACTTTTATATGGCCACCCTGGCGGTTGATGATACCGTGGACCATGGCCAACCCCATGCCTGTACCGTAGGTTTTTTCCTTGGTTGTGAAGTATGGTTCGAAAATCCGGTCGATAATTTCCTCATCAATGCCGGTGCCGGTATCCGCAACACTGAGTTCCAGCCACTCCCTGCCGTCCTTCGTCGTCTCCGCCTGGTCAAGTTTAACAGTCAGCACCCCGTGCATTCCTTCCATGGCATGAGCCGAGTTTGTACAGAGATTGATCAACACCTGGTGAAGCTTCACCGGATCAACCAGCAGCCGTCCACAGTTTTCATTCACATCCTCGACAATGACAATGGTGCTGGGCAGGGTAACCCGCATCAACTTCATCACCTCTTTGACGATGGGGTGAATATGCAGCAGTTTCTCCTTCATCTCGCTCGAACGGGA
>NZ_JBPLBA010000118.1:0-7047 GCF_054039375.1 Desulfomarina sp.
GCCACCTGAAAATCCGCCAGCTCCGACAGGTAGGCCTCCAGGGCCTTTTTGATATGAAACGATTTGGGCCGCTCGGTCTCTTTGGCGATCTCCGACAACCTGGCGGCGAGTTCATCGGGGACTCTGATGGAAATGGCGGTGCTCATACATATCCTCCTGTGTGTTTGTTTGTGTTACACAATAACACAGATACCTACAACTGGCAAGGCCTCTTTGGAGGGAGTTTTGGCGCCATGTGCCTACCTGTTGGTTGGCCGATTTTATACCAACTATAATTTTAATTATTTAAAACTTGGGATAGTGTCAAGACAAAATTGCGGGGGAGAGCAAACGTCAGGTATGGTCATTGGAATTAAGATGAATATTATTGCTCGCGAGCATTAAAAACAGCATTAACTCAGCTATAATGCTCGCTTAATGTTAATTTGTTATTAACCTTATCATTGGGATTTATATTGATAGCGCGCATACTTACCTCTACCAGGTGGGGTAATCTCTGGGTTTTCTTTTCGTAACTGGGTCATCAACCGGAAAACCTGATTCCTGTTAAAATGCGTCATTTGCCTTATATCTTTGTTGCTTAGCCCTGCCTCTCCCCGACGGGCTCGCTCCATTAGCACACTCAACACGCGGGTTTTGGCGGCCTCCCAGTCAATTCGACGGCTGTCTTCAGGGTACTTGTCACCAGTCATCGATCGGTATGTTTCGGAACGTAATGTCCAATATGTGGCCCGACCACTGCCTCCACGTTCAAGAAATCTCTCCATATTAAGCCTGGCCAGAATATCTCCAGCATCTCCTTCTTTTCGCTGGCACAAAAGTGCGGCATCCTGGCTGTTGAGTTCAGGATGGTGCATCAAATGATTAAAAATCAACAGTTCGTCTACAGTAAACAAGCGACCTTTCCGGGAATATTCAGCAATAAAGGCACGGAATTTTGGCGACAAGGTGGTATTTCGCATTGTCACGCGAACCGAATCACCGATTTCCTCAATACTTGGCGGCTGTTTACCCTCTATCAGAAAAGACTCAAACATGCGCGGTATGCCAAGATTACTACGATTGACAAGGCGCAAGCGCACAAGAGCGTCGACAAGCAAAGGATTTCGTGGAGCAGGTTCATGATGGAGGATATTTTGTGGAGTAATTCCGGCAATGAACCCGCCAGGGTTACCGATTTATAGCCGATCCGAATACAGCTTGACCATAGTGGGGCTGCCGGAGCGATAATTCGCGTGACAGAAGGCATTTAGAAGCGCTTCTCGAAGGGCAATGGCTGGGTAGGTGCGATACTCAAAATGGAAAAGGCCGTATTCCACGGTGGTAATAGGGTTGTAGGGAGCAATGTGTTCCTCAAGACGAAAAATGGACTTGGGTACCGCCTGGGAGTGGTCCTCACGATTGCTGTACTGGCTGTCGCTTTCCATACGAAGAAAGGTCCAGACATAACCGGGAACATGCTTGCGTATAGCCTCTTCCGATCCAGACAAAAGAAGCGCTGCTCGAGTTAGTTTCCCCTGGCGGAGCAACCCCAGCGCTGCCAGAAGATCTATGTCTGCAAGCTGGAGGAGGTCATCTGGGGCTTTTTCCCGCGCAGCGATATTACGTAGCTGTTCAAAAGCAGAAGGGGACAGCAGGGTCTTTGGCGCGGCTTTGATGGTTTCTGCCGTAAAATCACTTTCACCGGTTTCAATTGATAATTTTCGACGTAATGAGCCGGTCAATGGTTGGCATTCTTTGCTGATCCGCACTAATCCACGTCCTGCGGTATCGGTATGCGGTGGCAAACTGGGGTAGATCTGCATGACAAGGAGACGTCCCGTTCCCTCAGAGATTCTTAGTTCTTCAAAAACCGGGGTTATTTTGGGGTCGGTTTTGTCATATACGGTTTGATTTTCATGTGATCTCGCGGATCGTGGGCGGCATGGCGACGCCGACCGCCTGGAAGATCTTGCCGCAGTTTCCGCGGCACTCGCTGCGGATGGCGAAACGTTTGCCTTTCTCTTCGATGGTGACCGTTTGCAGGGCCTCGAGATCCTGTTTGATGTCGGACCACTCGAACACGTGACCGGCATTGTTCAGGCGTTGTTCGAGTTCCTTGTCCGTGTCTATGCAGGCGTCCCCCTTGTTCATTTTCAGGTACCGCCGGTAGCCCTTGTTGCCGACCAGGCTTTTTCTGGATGGCCCACTGGATGCCGGTCTCTTTCCACAGGCGCTCGAAGATCATCACGGGGCCGATGGTGACCGCTTCTGCGGAAACATCGCTCTGACCCGACAGGATCAGCATGGCCTTTTCGGAAAACCGTGACAAAGAACGAATCTATGTCAAGCAATAAGGTTTTAAAGTTTGGCACCACCTTTTGGCGCTCGGAAAATACTGCCATAAGGAATTTCAGCAGTTTACAGAAAAAACCTGAAAAACGGTCGTTCCACTGTCAAAGTTGAGTCAGGGCGGATGGTGCATGGACCTTTCGATTAGGCGCCACGTCAGCAGCAGCTCGGCATCCTGATATTCAAAGAACTCATCCAGACGGCAACGCGGGGTTGAGGAAAGAACCGACCGGGAAAGTCACGCGGGGCAAAAGTTGAGATCAGAAAAAATACCTGGCCCGCAACTCGATTTTATTTTCAGTCGCCTTCTCGCCGTACTCGGCAAGATACCTTCCACTTAAAAAGGACACCCTGAGGCGCAGTTCCCAGTTGGTAACTCCGGTGTAGAGCAGTTCCGGGGTCAGCATCCATGATCTGTCATCAATGTTGAAAATGCCGGTTATGCCCGGGGTGAAATAGAGTATGTCAAAGGGTTCTTTCCAGGTTACCCTGGCGTACCCGTAATTTCTGCCGGTCTGAAGGGCACCGTACCCGCTGCGGCTGACAGTCATCGCTTTTTCAAGGAGCCTGGCAGCTGCTGCAGGCTTCTGTTCTTCTCTTGCCGCGTAGGCAAGGCGATAGAAACGGCTCATTTCATCTTGTGTGTAGCCGTTGCCATTGTGATAATATTCAAGAATGGTGGTCACGTTCCGGTCGGAGAGGTAGCGCATTCCCAGCAGGTAGCTGGTTGAGGAATACTCTTCCAGCTGAAGCGTGTCGTCCTGCTCAAGTACGACCCGGTTGGCATTGGGGATCCAGGCAAATTCACCGTGGATGGCAAAGTTGGTGGATATATTTGTGGCAAAGTCGACCCCATAACGGGAGGACCGGCTGTCGCCGGCAAAGCAGACCAGGTCGATATCCGTTTTTTTAACCAGAAGGTAGAGCCTGGCCGCCAGGTTGATATGATCCCTGCGGCCGAACTCCTCGTTCACCCCGTCCCAGACCGGCAGAATGCTGACGGTGGCCGCCATGGACTCCACAGTGGAGCCAAAACTTCGGATCCAGGAGCCTTCAAGACTGATAAACCCTTCCAGATCTTCGCCCGGGTCGTTGGGATCTTTGCGTCGATTGAGAAAGCCGACAGGGTTCCAGGCGTAACCGGTTCCCCATTTGTAGGATTGTTTTCCGGCCTCAACCGTTACCATGTCTGCCGGCCGCAGCCGCAGATAGGCCTCGTAAATGTCGGCCCAGTCGTCATAACGCTCCTGGTCCTGGCTTGCCGATGCCTTGATCAGCCAGTTGAAGCTGTTCCTGTTCAGGCTGTAGCTGCCGTCAACCTGCAGGGTTCCGGTTCCCCTGTCCAGAGTTGAACGGTCCCTGTCCGGATCACCGAGAAAATAGAGGGAACCCCCTTTGTTGAGGGAGAAATGTTCAAACTTTCCCTCGAGATAACCGCCCCATTGCAGGGGCTTTTTCGCAAAGGATTCCAGATCGAAACCAAAGCTGCTGTCCGGTTCCGCCGCTGTGCAGGTCGCACGGATCAGGAAGAAAAGGGTCAGCAGACCCAGGCTGAGAGCGTAAAGAGGTTTGCCGGTCTTTCTGTACAGCCTGTTCATTCTGAATTTTTTCCCGGTGGCTCAACGCAGTTCGTCAACCTGAGGCATGAACTTCAGGGTGAACACCTCGTCGTCAAACTGGCGTTTTTTGACGTTGGCAAAGATCATCACCGAGCGGTATCCCTTGTGGAGGGGGCTGTCGGTAACCAGCTTTGCCGGCCTGACCACACCGTCGCCGATATCCTTTATGTCGCTGTAGCGCAGCGTTTTGATCAGCATGCCCGAACTGGCGACACACTCGATATCAAGGGGTTGTACCGTCTTCTTGTCAACCGTCATTTTCAGGCGGTCATAGGCGACTGACCGGGTCCTTGCCTTCATGTCGAGAAGCCACCTGTCGCCGAGGTCTTCTACCTTTTCCACATTATACTCAACATGAAAATCCAGGCGCATGATGTCGGAGTTGTTGAATACCCCTCCCACCACCGATTGCAGGCTGGTGATCCGGATCGGTTTGCCCACATTGGGAATGTAAAGCCACATGTTGTCGCCAAGCCGGAGGGAAACCCGTCCCTTTTCACTGGCCGGCGACAGAAACATGATAACCATCTTGTCCTTGCCTTTTTTAACGGTGTAGAAGACAAATTCTTTCCGGCTGCCATCCGGCTCTATGTTGATAAGTTTGCGGTACATTTCATAGGAAGCCGGCTGCAGGTTGGCATCCACCTGTTTGAGTATGGAGTTGCCATCAACATCACCGGCTGTCGCCGACAGGGCGGTCAGCAGTGAAAGGATGATCACATGGAACATGTTTTTCATTTGTCGTGCTCCGTCTGTTCGCAGGGGCGATTTAAAGATTATACATGGCGCAGGGCCTTGATCGGGTCCATGCGGGCCGCTTTGACCGCGGGCTGCAGGCTGCCGAAAATCGCAATGGCTATGACGATGCCGGCCACAACCAGAATCTCCGACCCACTGATGGTCGGAGAGAGAAGCAGGCCTTTTTGTCGGCCAAAATCGAAGCTGAGCCCGGAGAGATTCATCCAGGCTATCCCGGCGAGGCTCAGGCCAACACCTGCAACCGTACCGAGAACACCAAGCAGCAGGCCCTCGGTGACGAAAAGGGCAAGGATTTTTCCAGGACTTGTGCCGATGGCCGCAATGGTGCCTATTTCATTTATTCGTTCATAAACGGCCATGATCATCACGTTCATGATGGAGACCAGGACAATGGCCACCAGCATGACTTTTATGAACAGGGTCATCAGGTCAATCATGCGGGCGATATTAAAAAACGGTGAAAGCTTTTCCCAGGTATGAATCTCGAAAACAGGTTTTCCCTTTTTGTTCGTCAGGGAACCGAGTTCCTGGCTGAGCTGGCTGTAAACGGCGTCGATCCGGTTCATGTCGCGCAGACGAATGGCAACCTCGCAGGCTTCTTTTGCATCGATGCGCAACAGTTCCCTGGCATCCTCGATATGCATGACCCCGTCCCGGCCTCCGGGGCCGACGATACCTTCGAGGATCCCGCGGACGGTGAAGGTCTGACCATTGACGGAACCGTCCTTGTTGTTGGCCACCAGGACAACTGAATCGCCGATTTTCACCTTCATCCCCTTGGCGATAAGCTCGGGAATCAGGATCTCTCCCCGACCGACGAGGCCGTCTTTCTTCCCCTTCAGAATTCTGGACGCCAGCAGGGGAACTGTTTTCATCTCCATCTCAGGGTTGACTGCGGAGAGCCTGATGTTCGTGGTTTCACTGAAGTTCGAAAACATGGCTCCGAGACGGATCCTGGGAGAAAATGCCTCGATGTCGGGGTTTTCCCTGAGCAGTTTCCGTATTTTTTTCAGCTGCTGTTCCGTGAGGTTTTTATCCAGGGGCAGGCTGTCCATGGAGGAGAGATAGCCTTTTTTATGGATCTGGATATGGCCGAGCATGGAATCCGTTATCTGGCCCACCATCATATTTTTAAATGAGCCGGAAATCGAGATAAAAAGCAATACCGAGACCACGCCAAGGGTTATGAGAATGGAGGTGAGCAGGGTACGCCGTTTATATCGCCAGAGGTTTCGGGCCGCAATTTTCAGAACATTACACATGACCGCCTCTATTACCGTCCCGTTTGCTGATCAGTCGTCCATCTTCCAGGGGAAAGACTATTTCCGCGTTTTTGACCACTCGCTGGTCATGGGTGGAAAAGATAAAGGTGGTGCCGAACTCGTCCCGCATCTTTTTCATCAGTTCTATGATCAGTTCGGCTGACTTTCTGTCCAGGTTGGCCGTTGGCTCGTCGGCCAGAACCAGAGGGGCATTGGTGACCAGGGCTCTGGCGACGGCCACCCGCTGTTTCTGGCCGCCGGAAATCTGGTTGGGAAGCTTGTCGGCCTGATCAGCAATCCCCACCGCTTCAAGAAGTTCGTTTACCCGTTTCTTCCGTTTTTCCCTTGGCCAATTCTGTACCATGATAAGCGGGTATTCCACGTTCTCAAAAACAGAGAGTACCGGGATCAGGTTGAAGTCCTGGAAAACAAAACCGATATGCTTCCCGCGAAAAGCGGCAGCCTGTT
Organism: Desulfomarina sp.; assembly: GCF_054039375.1. Classification (NCBI taxonomy): domain Bacteria; kingdom Pseudomonadati; phylum Thermodesulfobacteriota; class Desulfobulbia; order Desulfobulbales; family Desulfobulbaceae; genus Desulfomarina; species Desulfomarina sp. Next base: position 6,440 of record NZ_JBPLBA010000118.1, read on the forward strand.
TTTTGTTCATATCTCCTATGTCCTGGCCCACCACCTTGAGAGTACCGCTGGTTGGCGGGTCAAGACAGCCGATCATGTTGAGCAGGGTGGATTTTCCACTGCCTGATGGACCGACAAAGGCAACAAACGAGGATTTGTCAATGGTAAATGACACATTCTGAATGGCCTTTACCGATATTTCACCGGTCTGGTAAATTTTGCTGATGGTGTTGCTTTCCACAAGTTGCATCAATGCCTCCGCCAGGAAGATCTCCTAGTGTAACGTGATAAATATTTTCACCTGTAAAGAATGTTTTCACTGATAACGTCTATCGGTTTATGTGCAATTTTTTCTCTACTCTTCGTTACGTTATGAATCTTTGCCAGCGATTCGCACGACATGTAGCGCCGGGACACGATCCACTCGTCGTTCTGCTCGGCCAGCACCGCTCCGACGAGCCGGATGATCGCCGAGCGGCTGGGGAATATCCCCACCACGTCGGTTCTCCGGCGGATCTCCCGGTTGAGCCGCTCCTGGGGGTTGTTCGACCAGATCTGGCGCCAGTGCTCCCTGGGAAAACCCGTAAAGGTCAGGATCTCTTCGCCCGCTTCTGCCAGCAGCGCCGCGG
>NZ_JBPLBA010000119.1:0-4656 GCF_054039375.1 Desulfomarina sp.
CGAAGAGTGTCCTTTTATTTTGCCCTTCAATTTAGGGTTGCCTAATTTTTAATGGTGATATATATGTTTGAAAAATTTTCCATTCTGCTTATCATAGCCGGTTGTATATTTTTCATCTGCCGAAGATACTACCGGCAATGGAAAAGTGTTGTCCAGGGAAAAGGTGTACCTTGCTGTACAGACTGCTGTTCGTCATGCGGATCATCATCCTGCAATACCAGGCGGGAATAAGAGTGAGTGGTCAGGGTGTCTGCACGAACCTGCAGCGGTACAACCCTGAATCACGGATTTTCAGATAACTCCTGGAAAACCATCCGATTACCGATTTTATGTTTGAATAAAATACAAAAAAACAAAAATGCATACAGTGATTCTGAGAAACATGAAAAAGAACCAGAGTGGTATTATCAAGGCCATTACAGTAACCGGAGAACTCGGCCGGCGCCTTCGGGAAATGGGGCTGACTCCCGGAACCGAAATTTCAGTCTGTGGCCGGGCTCCACTCAGGGATCCTGTTGCCATCCGCGTTCTCAACTCCATCCTGACACTTAGAAATAACGAGGCTGAATATATCCAGGTTGAAGTAGACCAGGATTCCTGACCCTCTGTCTCCCTTTCACTCCAACAGAAATTAACTGTCATGCAACTTAAAATCGCACTCGCCGGAAACCCTAATGCCGGAAAAACAACTCTTTTCAATCAATTAACCGGCGCCCGGCAGCATGTGGGAAACTATCCAGGCATTACTGTTGACCACAAGGAGGCCTGCATAGTCCATGATGGACGACGGATGACCATTACCGATCTTCCGGGAACCTATTCCATGACCGCATATTCTGCCGAAGAGCTGGTCGCCAGAGATTACCTGGTCAACGAGCGGCCGGACGTGGTTATTGATATTGTTGACAGTTCCAACCTGGAAAGAAACCTCTATCTTACATGCCAGTTTCTTGAACTGGGAGTTCCCCTGGTTATCGCCCTCAATATGATAGATGTTGCCAGAGACAGGGGAATAGAAATAAAGGTCGAAAAACTTCAGGAACTGATAGGAGTGCCGGTTGTCCCTGTAATCGCCCGCTCTGGATTCGGTAAAACAAAGCTTCTTGAAGAAGCCATCAGGACCGCTGATAGAAAAGCCCCCTGGCAATCAAGAAATATTTCCTATGGAGAGGACCTCGATATTGCAATAAAAGAACTGGTGAAGGTCATCTCGGAAAATAAATTCATTACCGATGCGTATCCCCCAAGATTTACGGCTATCAAATACCTTGAAGACGATGAGCAGATTCTGAAAAAGGGCCGGAAACAGGATCAAAATGTGGCGGAACAGCTGGAAAAAATTGTCGGCAAGGCTGCCGACCACACAAGAAAAACTCTTGATGTCTATCCGGAGGCAATTATAGCAGATCAGCGTTACGGCTATATAAAATCTATCATCAGACAGGGAGTACAGATCAATACCTACGAAACAGACAGACTGTACACCTCTGATAAAATTGACAAGGTTCTGACAAACCGGTTGCTGGGACCGGTCATCATGTTTTTAATCCTGTTCGGGCTCTACCAGTTTACCTTCAGCTGGAGCGAACTGCCTGTTTCTCTGCTTGAATCATTTTTTGCCTGGTTTGGCGGAATTATCGAAACCACTCTTCCGGACGGCCTGATAAAATCAATGATAATCTCAGGTGTTATTGATGGTGTAGGGGGTATTCTCGGTTTCGTTCCCCTTATTATGTTCATGTTCTTCGGTATTGCTGTCCTTGAAGATTCCGGTTACCTGGCAAGAGTTGCCTTTATGATGGACCGGGTCTTTCGGATATTTGGTCTGCATGGTTCATCAGTCATGCCGTTCATTGTTTCAGGGGGAATTGCCGGAGGTTGTGCTGTCCCCGGTGTCATGGCAACAAGAACCCTGCGCTCACCCAAGGAAAGAATGGCAACCCTGCTCACGGTACCGTTTATGAACTGCGGCGCCAAACTTCCAGTCCTTGCCCTTCTGATCGGTGCATTTTTCAGCGAAAACAAGGCTCGCTACATGTTTCTTTTCACCATGCTCGCCTGGCTTGTGGCCCTTCTGGCCGCCAAGCTCCTGCGCTCCACGGTCCTGCGTGGTGTCCCGACTCCGTTTGTCATGGAACTGCCGCCCTACCGGTTTCCAACCATGCGCGGCCTGTTTCTCCACACCTGGGAAAGAACCTACCAGTATATAAAAAAGGCCGGCACGGTCATCCTTGGCATCTCCATTCTGCTCTGGGCCATGATGACCTTCCCTGGCCTTGACGGGAAACAGCAGGAAATGTTTGACCAGCAGCGACAGAAAATCATAGCTTCTTTTAATGATTCGGAAAATGGCCCGCCTGCTGAAAATAATCCAGTCATGATCATGAGACTGGCAGCCATAGATAACGCCGAGAAAGAAGCCACCCTGCAACATTCATTCGCCGGAAAAATCGGCGGTGCACTGGAACCGCTGACAAAACTTGCCGGCTTTGACTGGCGTACCAATATTGCTCTCATTGGTGGATTTGCCGCCAAGGAAGTTATAGTATCTACTCTTGGTACAGCCTACTCCATGGGAGATGTGGACACTGAAAAAACAGAAACACTCGGAGAACGCCTGAAAAAAGACCCTGGCTGGAACAAAGTTGTCGCCGTTTCCGCCCTGATTTTTATAATGTTTTATGCCCCCTGTTTTATCACCGTTGTCTGTATTGCAAAAGAATCTTCATGGAAATGGGCCTTTTTTTCCATATGCTTTAATACAATTTTCGCGTTTCTGGCGGCTGTGGCCGTTTACCAGGCAGGCATGTTTTTCCAGTTGAGCTGATTGATTTTCCCTGAATCCGGCATGTAGATTCAGGCCTGTCCAGTAAGGGCAAAAACTGTTTCCTCCTGCTGCCAGATATGCAGTTCGACACCTGCCACATTAAGCGAATAGATTCGTCCCGGTTCCAGATAAAAACCGATCTCATCGCCTGAAACAACAAATAGTGAATAAATACTTTTGGACTTGTCCTGATAGAGCAAATGAGCGAAGTCACAGTTCTTGATATAACAGATTCTTCCGCCAACAATTTTCAGATTCTTCTTTGGCAGTTGTTTTACTACTACGGGGTAATGCAGATTTTCCACAGTCCACTTCTGCATATCGTCAATCTTTTCATACATCGGCAGGATTTTTCCGTGATCCCTGTGTTCCATTGCTACATATTTCCCCAGTTCTCCCATTGAAGAAAAATTTCCGGGAGAGGGAGCAAGAAAAAAAATCACAATAACTGCGGCAATGGCGGCAATAGATGCAACCAGTCCACGTTTTATTCTTTCCCTCTTCACGGGCAAATCCAGACATCTATCTATCCTGCCGTACAGTCCGCCATCAACTTTCTCATAACGAAACATTTCGGTGATACATGTTTCAAGTTCTTCATCAAACTGCAAGAGCTGTGCACATTTGGCGCATCGCGTCGCATGTTTTACCGCCCTGTCTGCCTCGGACAAATCATGGACATCCCGGTTTTCCAGCCAGGAGGTGAAGGTAGTGCAATTCATGGTAAATACCCTCCTAGCCCAGCATAGCTCAGCTGGACATTTAACACTTTTCCTCATTGAGGAATCCCGCTCTCAATCCCTGCAGCATTAGATTATTTCCCCTATCCAGCGAAATGAATAATCTTCCCCATTCCCTTTTTTCCGGCCGAAAGCCGCAGCAAACCCTTTTTCAGATACTGCTTGCCCCGTGCCAGTCTGGACATAACCGTACCGATGGGAATATTCAGGTATTCGGCTATTTCCTGGTAGGTCATCTCATCCATATAATAAAGAATAAGGGGAGACTGAAATTTCTCAGGTATTCAGGAGAGAACTCTGTGGAGCTTCCTGTTGGCATCCTTCTCAATAATCCTGTCAACGAAGCCAGAACTTTTCTCATCCTTGAAATAGTTGAGATAACTCGTCCCGTCATCCAGATAGGGACGCCGCAGGAACTGCCTTCTTTCCTTGAGAAAATGATTTCTGAGAATTGTAAAGAGCCAGGCCCTGCAGCTCTTGTCATCACGCAGTTGGGTAAACCTGGTATATGCTGAATACATTGTTTCCTGGACCAGATCCTCTGCATCATAACGGTTACCACTGTATTTTACGGCAACATTGAAAAGGAATTCAAGATGGGGATAAGTCAGTTCCTTGAATCTCTTTTTATCAACTCGCCGCAACAGAACCATGAGGCCTCCAGGTAGAATCCATAGTAATTACTCACAGGTGCTGCAGATTTCTGCAGGCTCTTCTTCGTTATAGCCTGCCTATGCGGACTAAAGAGACCGTGAAAATGGGGTGCCTGTGAACAATTACAATCCATCTTGGGTACTAACTGTAAGAGCTCCAGCCCGGCTGTTTTATTCCATTTTTCGATATGAAAGAAAATTATGAATGATCAACAACTGTCACGGCTCCACCACGCCGGGGATCACCTGCGCCTTCAACACCGGGAATAACGGCATGGACACCTCCGAAATAGACTCCCTGCTTCTGCCAGAGATTCACCTCCACTACCTTTCTCAAGGCCTTGACTGCAAACTGATCATACCCGGGTTCAAGCTGCAAACATTTTTCATCCAGATACAGACGGGGCGCATCCACAGCATCCTGCAGAGGACGGTG
>NZ_JBPLBA010000120.1:0-11061 GCF_054039375.1 Desulfomarina sp.
CTGTTTTATCAGGCTAGCCTGCGGTCAAAAATCACTGGAAATCTCAAATGATAAGGAATTCAAATGAAAAAGTGTCAATCCAGATCATTTTATAATCAGTCTAATGTGATTTTTGAAATACGCCTGAAAAAACAGGCACATCCCCAGATTCCCAAATAACAGGCTGAGTGTCATACGTAATCAGAATTTTTTGTGCCATTCTGTCTGCGGCTTTGAGCGCATAGTTGAGCTATGTAACATAAGCCGCAGGCTGGATGGCGCGAAAAAGGACAAGCAAGATACGTCAGAGCAGTGTTGACGGGACACTAGTTAGTGCCTGTCCAGGTAATTGGTCTCAGGGGTAGCAACTCTGTGATTTTATTACCTCTCCAGGATGGATTTTAAGATAAACAGATGGTTGATCCCTGCCATGAGGTGACCTGCAATGTTTTCCTGCAAAAGTTGTTTTTTAAATGAAATTCTATGAACCCCAGCGGTGAAGTCCAGATACATGTGGTCTGCTTTCTTGATGGCCGACCGGGACATGAAAAGCAGAGCAGGGGAATACTTCGAGCCCTTCGGGAAAAAGCAAATGTACAGGTTACTGAGATTCCTGTACCCCGATTGTCGGTTCCCGGGACAATTCCAGCCCTGTACAGGATATTTTTTTCAGGAACCGGTTTTATCGGCGATACCATTTTAAAGCCGGCTCTGGTCATGGGAACAGGAAGTGGAACGCACCCGCACGTACTTCTCTTTAAAAGGCGATATAAGGTGCCGGCAATTACCTGTATGGCTCCAGATCTGATCTACAGAAAATGTTTTGATCTCTGTTTTGTTCCGGCCCATGACGGACTGAAGGACGGAGGAAATATTGTGACAACCCTTGGACCACCCAACTGTTCTGTAGACAGGGGGAAACACAATTCCAGACACGGTCTGATTCTGCTTGGTGGTATTGATGAAAAGAGCCACAAGTGGGATTGTACTGAAATTATAACCTGTCTGGAAAAGATTCTTGAAAAAGAAAATTCGATGAAGTGGGTTATTTCATCATCGCCAAGAACACCTGTTGATACGGTGAAAATGGTTGAAAATCTCGCAGCCGTTCATTCATGCCTTTCATTTTTCAGGTTTGAAGATACACCACAGGGTTGGATAGAACGGCAATATGATCTGGCTTCGATTGCCTGGGTTACTGCAGATTCGGTATCCATGATTCACGAAGCACTCACCGCCGGATGTAAAGTTGGTGTTCTTCCGGTACAGTGGAAAAAAAAGAACAACAAATTTAAAAAGAGTATAGCATTTCTCGAAGATAAAGGTTTTGTTCTTTCATTTGAGGGCTGGGCCGGCAAAAAAGAGGAATGGTCTGTTCACGAAAAATTCAACGAAGCACAAAGATGTGCTGATATAATTTTACAGAGATGGTGGCCAAGAAACTTACGATAGTACAATTGTTACCGGAACTGGACGAAGGTGGTGTGGAGGGAGAGACCATTGATCTCGCTGTATACCTGGCCAAGAACGGTTACAGATCAATTGTTATTTCAGATGGTGGACGGCTTGTCCCCCTGTTGAAGGAAAGTGGTGGCATTCATGTGCACTGGCCCTATATCGGTGAAAAATCCATACGTTGTCTCCAATATGTTCTAAAACTGAGAAAATTTCTCCTTGAAGAAAATGTTGATATTCTTCACCTGCGTTCGCGGTTGCCTGCCTGGGTAGGATATCTGGCATGGAAACTCCTTCCAGAAAAACAGCGCCCCTGTCTGATCACCACGTTTCACGGTTTTTATTCTGTTAATTCCTACTCCTGTATTATGACAAAAGGAGAGCGGGTTGTTGCGGTTTCGGAAACAATTAAAAAGCATATTCTGGAAAATTACCCGGTAGATGAAAAGCGAATAAACCTGATACATGGAGGCTTTGATGTCCAGGAATTTTCACCCGATCATGTTACCCGGGAAAGAGTTGATGATCTTCGGCAGAGATGGGGCCTTTCAGATAAAAACAAGGCTGTGGTGGTACTGCCGGGCAGGTTGACACAATGGAAGGGGCAGGAGGTTTTTATCGATTCTCTCGCTCATATAAAAGATCATGATTTTTATGCTCTGTGCATTGGTGATACAAATGAAAATTCATCGTTTACCAAAAAGCTTCGGGATAAAATCCAGGCCCATGGCCTGGAGGAACAGGTAAAACTCGTTGGTCACTGTTCAGATATGCCAGCAGCTCTGTTGCTGGCCGATGTCGTTGTTTCTGCAAGCTCAACACAACCTGAAGCTTTCGGTAAAGTGGCGATTGAGGCCATGGCCATGGGAAAACCGGTAATAGCTACGGCCCATGGTGGAAGTCTTGAAACAGTTCTTCCGGGTAAAACGGGCTGGCTTGTTCCACCTTTGGATTCAAGGAAAATGGCTGTTGCCATTAAAGAAGCTATTTCAGATCCCGGCAGGGCCGGACAGCTGGGACAGAATGGTCTGCAGTGGGTAAACAACCATTTCACTGCGGACAGTATGTGCGAAAAAACCGTAAATCTCTATCGTCACCTCTACCAAGATAAGATTACGGAAGAAAATTTATCCCGATTAACAGTCATGCAGTTACTGCCGGAACTGGATAGCGGTGGAGTTGAGCGGGGAACTCTGGAGATGGGCCGCTATCTTGTCCAGAAGGGACATCGCTCGATTGTGCTTTCTGCCGGGGGCAGGCTGGTTGAAGAACTTGAGAAAGACGGGAGTGAACATATTACAAAAAAAATTGGTTCAAAAACACCTTCAGCTCTTTTGCATATCCTTCCATTACGAAGATTGTTGATGGAAAAAAAAGTGGATGTGCTTCATCTCCGGTCTAGAATGCCTGCCTGGATCGGCTACCTGGCATGGAAAAGCATTCCCAAAGGTAAACGGCCGGTCCTGGTAACTACCTTTCACGGGTTTTATTCGGTCAATGCTTATAGTGCCATCATGACTAAAGGTGAGGGGGTTATTGCCATTTCAAGGAGCATCAAAGACCATATTTACAACAATTATGGCAGAAAAAAGAGGGTTCGTCTTATTTTCAGGGGGGTGGATTCCAAGTACTTTGATCCTCGCAGGGTCTCCGGTTCAAGGGTGGCGGTACTCGAGGAAAAATGGCGGTTGGATCGAAACAAAAAGATATTAATGCTGCCTGGAAGGCTGACAAGGCTCAAGGGGCAGGAAGTGTTTCTCAACAGTCTGCGGTATGTGAAAAACATGGATTATCAGGCCGTCCTTGTGGGAGATACACTAGGTAATCCCGGATACACGGAGGAACTCAACAAACTGCTGTCTGAAAATAATCTGCAGCAAAAAGCATCCCTGGTCGGTCACTGCAGCGATATGCCGGCGGCTTTCATGCTGGCCGACATTGTTCTTTCAACATCCTCTCTTGAGCCTGAAGCGTTCGGCAGAACGACTGTTGAAGCCATGGCCATGGGGAAACCGGTAATTGCCACGGCCCATGGCGGCAGTCTGGAGACAGTGGTACATGGTGAAAATGGCTGGCTGGTCAAGCCCTCGGATGCAAAAGACCTTGGTAGGGCCATTGATAAAGCTCTGGCAATGGACAGGGAAGCACTGAACATGATGGGTGAGAAGGGGAAAAAACGGGTTACAAAGCGGTTTACCGCCCAGGCGATGTGCGAGGAGACAGAAGCCTTTTACTATGAACTGATGGTTGCTACCGGCAACAGGACGGGTATTAAATCTGAATCCATGACGGTTGGTTGAGAGAGTTCACCACAGGCAATTCTGTAATCAACGCGTCCGGATAATCAGGCTGTTTCTTCACTGAACGACCATATGAATTCAGAGAAAAAGGCAGCAGGGTGAATAAACAGTCGGTAGAACTATTCTTTCAGAAAATGGTTGTTGAGGAATTCACACTCCTGGGGAGAAAGGTCGTATTTGAGTTCAACTTCATGGAGGATTTCCCGGCGTTTTTTATCGGGAAATTCTTGAACTTTTTCAGAAAATTCTTTGATTGCCGTTTTTATTTTGTCACCCGGGGGATGAATCGAATAGTTGCTCATATGGTCACCTTTCAATGAATTCGTAACGGGCCCTTTGTAAATTTCCTTTTCGACCGATTTCTGGACTACTGGAAAATCAAAAATGCTCACATATGACTATTATGCTGCGCTTTTTTCGTTTTTCTGTTCCTTGGTCTCGAACGAAAATTCTAATTGTTCAAGGTTCCCAATCGTTTTGTAATTATGGAATATGTTGCAAAATCATGCCTCCAAGAGGGGGCAGTTCTATTTCTGCCTGGTATTCACCCTGGTTTTTTGTTTCCCTTGATTGAAAATTTTCGCTTTTGAGGAAACCAGATCCTCCAAATTTTTCGCCATCTGTGCAGAAAACTACCCTGTAGTTACCTGGGCAGGGGGTTCTGATATTGTAATGACAAAAAGTCTGGGGAGTATAGTTGAAAACACAGATGATATGTTCCTTCCTGTTATTTCCGAATCTTCCATAAACAAGTATTGAATTATCCGTATCATCTTGGTTGAGCCACTGGAAGCCCTCACCAGTGTAGTCTCTTTCCCAGAGAGCAGGAGTCGTTTTGTAAATGTGATTCAGTGCTGTTATGAAATGCTGTAACTGACCATGAAGGATATTTTCCTGGATCAGGTGCCAGTCAAGGCTCTGTTTACAGTTCCATTCAGTTCGCTGGCCGAATTCCCCCCCCATAAAGAGCAGTTTTTTGCCTGGATGCATCCATTGGGTAAAGAAAAGCAGACGCAGATTTGCAAATTGCTGCCATTCATCTCCCGGCATTTTTTCAAGGAGAGAGCGCTTGCCATGGACAACTTCGTCATGGGAGAGCGGGAGAATAAAATTCTCTGAATAGGCGTACATCATTGAAAAGGTAAGTTCATTATGATGGAATTTTCTGTAGAGCGGGTCTTTTGAGAAATAGGATAAGGTGTCGTTCATCCACCCCATATTCCATTTGAATCCAAAGCCGAGTCCCCCCTTGTCTGCGGGCCTTGAGACACCGGGAAAGCTGGTGGATTCCTCTGCTATCAGAAGCAAATCGGGATAGAATTCATAGAGGATGGAATTCAGGTGTCGTATAAATTCTATTGCTTCGAGGTTTTCCCGTCCGCCGTATTGATTGGGGATCCACTCTCCATCCTTTCTAGAGTAGTCAAGGTAGAGCATTGAAGCAACGGCATCAACCCGCAAGCCGTCAATATGGTAGACATCGAGCCAGAACAGTGCGTTTGCAATGAGATAATTGCTGACTTCGTTGCGGCCATAATTGTAAATAAATGTACCCCAGTCTGGATGACTTCCCTTTCTTTCATCTTCATGCTCATACAGCGGGGTGCCGTCGAATCTTCCCAGGCTGTGGGGATCCTTGGGGAAATGGGCAGGAACCCAGTCCAGAATGACGCCAATATTGTTTTGATGACACGAATCCACAAAAAACATGAATTCTTCGGGGGTTCCGTATCGTGATGTTATACTGAACGGCCCGGTTACCTGATAGCCCCATGATTCATCAAGGGGATGTTCCATGACCGGCATAAGCTCAACATGGGTGAAACCAAGTTTAATCATATAGGGGATCAATTCGGTTGCCAGCTCTCTGAAAGTGAGAAAACGTTCAGGATTATCTGGATCCCGTCTCCATGAGCCTGGGTGCAGTTCGTAGATGGAGATGGGGGAAGTATAGGGAGAAGATGTTTTTTGCCGCTGCTGCCAGTTCTGATCATTCCATTGATAGGAATCAAGCTTCTTTGTGATGGATGCATTTGATGGTCGAAGTTCACCGTAAAATTGAAAGGGATCGGATTTTTCCAGAACTGCACCTGAACCTGTTCTGATATGGTATCTGTATCGTTCATTTTCCTGGAGATTGGGGATGAACAGCTCCCAGATTCCGGAGATACCAAGGGATCTCATTTGATGGACACGACCGTCCCAGCCGTTGAAATCTCCAATGACGGAAACGGCAATACTGTTCGGTGCCCAGACTCTGAAAAGGCAGCCGGAAACATGTTCAACAGTACGGGGGTGGCATCCAAAATGTTGGTAGAGTTTATAATTTCTGCCGGCATTAAAAAGATAGCGATCCATTTCTCCCAGCAGAACGGGGAACCTGTAAGGATCATTTATTCGCCGTGAGATACCACTTTTGTATTGAATCTCATATTGGTAATTGAACGGTGAGAGGTCCGGATCGGAAAGCTGTTTTTTAACAAGAACCAGTTCAAAAATACCCTCGGAATCAGTTTTTTCCATTGAAAACACATCATTCTGGAGCAGAAAGTTTACTCTGGAGGCGTGAGGCTGGAATGTTCTGATGGTCACATGATCCACGGTCGGTTGGGAAAAATGGACGCCAAGATAGGAAAAAGGGTCATGGTGGCAGCATTCAAGAATTTTCTTTAAATCAGCGGACATATGATTATCTTTATTCCATGTGGAATTGTCGGGACCGGAAAGACACGTTTGTCCAGGTGAGATACAGACATGGACACATGAGCTTTTGCCGGAGCAGTGGGAATGAGATCCTTGACGATTATACTTGCAGTCTGCTAAACTATAAAGTGAAAAGAATTATAAAGCAAATATCTGAATAACATGTTGGATTTAAAATGAAAAAAAGTTCAATCCAGGGTGATTCTCTTACGGGGAGTTTTCTTATATCCACGCCGCAGATGCCGGATCCCCGCTTTGAAGAACATGTGATATATATTTGTGCCCATAACAGTGAAGGCGCAATGGGAGTTGCTGTAAATCAACCACATCCGCTGTTTACTCTTCCGGAGATTCTGCAGGGGGCCGGGATGGATATTCCCGATAGAAAATTGCCACCCGTATACATTGGGGGACCGGTTGAGATGGAATCGGCTTTTATTCTTTATTCATCAAATTACGAAACCGAGCATAAACTTGAAATCAGCGATACGGTTTCCTTGACCCGGGAGACCAGGGTCCTCGAAGATATATCCCGCGGTCGGGGACCTGACAATTACCTCTTTATTCTTGGATATACCGGATGGGGGCCCGGTCAGTTGGAGAATGAGCTTGTCGCCAACGGCTGGCTGAATGTTCCGGGCGATGATTCCATAATTTTTTCTCTTGAAGATAACATGAAGTGGAAAGCGGCGGCCATGCAGTTTGGTATTGATATCACAACCTTTGACGATGTCATAGGCTATGCCTGACGATTGAACCGGCGTTGGGGTTTGTTCCTGTTTTTTGCCCCTGCGAGGATTTACGGTCGCTGGGGCAAAGGCTCTATGACCAGATCCTGCAAATTGGCAGATTTATGAGTCCATGCCTGCTGCCGTATATGTGAGGTTCAATGGTGCTGACGTACAGAGATCTGAACTCGGGAACGAACGCCATAAATAGAGGTGTGCATTTTTTCAAACAGACTTGAATGTGAAATATATGATTGTGCTCCAGATTCTTACCGGGAAAAACATTACGAAATCAGATCGAATTCAGGAAGGAGAATGTTGTGGCTGACGTATCGGATATTTTTGTCTGCACCAGGTGCGGATTTTGTTGTCACGGAGAAACAACGGTCTCCCTCGATGTTGAAGACAGGAAAAGAATGGTAGCTTTTCTCTTAACGGAAGAAGAAGAGGTGAAAAGAAAATTCTGGCGTGTTACGGAAAACTGTGTCCAGATGAAGACAGTTGACGGACATTGTATTTTTTATGATGAAGGTTGTACTGTCCATGAAGGACGTCCATGGCGATGCGGGCAGTGGCCCCTGCACCCTTCAATCCTTGATGATGAAGCCAACTTCATGACAATTTCAGAATCCTGTCCGGGGATTAAAAAAGAAAAGGGATATGACGAATTCTGTGAGATTTTCAGGGAGTTGATCAAAAATGGACTAGTGTCACGTCAACGATGAAATGACGTAATATTGCGCTGTAATTTTTTGTGCCATTCTGTCTGTGGCTTTGAGCGCATAGTAGAGCTATGTAACATAAGCCACAGGCGGGATGGCGCGAAAAAGGAGAAGCAAGATACGTCAGAGCAGTGTTGACGGGACACTAGTACAGTGCTGATTTATTCACTGTACGGATGAGAGTATATGAATCATAAACTGATTTTTCTTGGGAAGACCGGAGAGATCTTTCTTGAACAGGGCATTGAAAAATATCACCAGCGGTTGCGGCACTATACCTCTTTATCCATTGAAATTCTAAAAGAAAAAAAGGGGCGGAAATCTGGAGGGAATCGGAAAATAAATGAGGGAAAGATTCTCCTTCAGGCTGTGTCCGCCGGAGCTTATAAAATTGTTCTCGATTCCCGGGGTACCCAGTTCACCTCCACTGGCTTTGCCAAAAAGATAATGGATCTGGAAATGCGTGGGGTGAAACAGGTCGCCTATCTTATTGGTGGACCTGACGGGCTCTCGGATAATATCATTGATGCGGCTGATCTGGTTCTATCCTTTTCAAAAATGACGTTTCCCCATGATATGATCAGACTCTTTCTTATGGAACAGTTGTATAGAGCATATACGATAAAAGCCGGGGAAAGATACCATAAATGATATCTTTTATGCTAAATTCTGCATTTTGAAAAAAGTTATAACCTGATGAGCAGGCTACAGTTCAGGACGACATCAGGTAAATATCGTATCTGCTGTTTTTTGTTTTAATCATGAATGACGGGCTACGCTGTGCCAGATGTTCGGCACCTTTTGGTCTTTTTACAGAAACTCTTTTTTTTGCTTTTGTGCGTGCAGTCTCCAGCAGAGAACTGCTGTCCTCATCGTTGCCAACCAGATCGCGTATTATCCGCATGGATTGCCTGTTCAGTGCTGTGCCGGTGCGGTGTGGATACATCGGATCAAGATAAATTGTGTCATAGACGGCTGTTGTTTTCTGCAGGTACGAGACTGTATCTTCATGAAATAGGTGCATCCGTTTCCGAATAATATGTTCTGTTTTGGGATGTTGTGCGGCACGATTCAGGCCGTCTTCAAGAAGTGCGTGAAGAACAGGTGATCTTTCAAGCATATGTACGGTACAGCCCAGGCAGGCGAGAACAAAGCTGTCACTTCCAAGACCTGCCGTTGCGTCAAGAACGAAAGGGCGTACACCTGGCCTGATTCCTGCGGCCCTTGCCAGAGACTGCTTGATTGTCAGATTTTTCCTATGCCGGTATCCGTTTTTCCCTCCGATAAAATCGATATGGAGTAGAGTCTGGACTTTTCCTGACTTTTTACGGGAAAGAAGTTGTAAACCTATTTCAGTGTATGCTAAAACAATGCCCTGGTGTGGTAGGCTGGCAGAGGGAAGGAAAGGAATACCAAGATTAAGGGACAGATCCTTTGCTTTTTGTAGAATTGTTGGAGAATTTATTGTAGATGAAACATATATTGGGAAAAAATTATTCACAATGGTTCTGCTTGTTGAAGATTGATACATTTTGTTTTCTGATTATCCATGAAATTCAGCTGGTTTGGGGATGTGGCTGTTTTATCAGGCTAGCCTACGGTCAAAAATCACTGGCAATCTCAACTGATAAGGAATTCAAATGAAAAATGTCAGTCCAGATCATTTTTAACCAGAACAATGTGATTTTTGAAATACGCCTGATAAAACAGCCATATCCCCAGGTTCACAAGTATCAGGCTGAGTTTTGTACGTAATCAGGTTTAGTTTTAAGTTAACAACAATGATAAAAGCATGACCGGATTCTATGGTTCGGCCATTTATGCTCAGTGGGTGCAAAAAGCCAATGAAAATCCAGACTGCGGCAAGATAACCCTCAGCCGGGAATTTTCAGATAAACAATTTATGTAACTGTTCACAGGGCTGATAATTCTATATTGTTATCTGCTCTGAACTGTAATTGCTCACAGGAACCGCAAATTTTCACAATTTTTTCATATTAGTCTGTCTGTATTGTTGAAAGAGATCGTGAAAAGCTGGGGTGCCTGAGAGTAATCACCTTTTTATTGATACTTTACCATGGTACAGACAAAACCTGAAGTTATAGCTATAATTCCTGCGAGATACAGATCCAACAGATTTAAGGGAAAACCGCTTGCCCTTATAGCCGGCAAACCTATGATTCAGCATGTGGTTGAACGGGCAAAGGCTGTATCGTTGTTGAGCAGAGTTGTTGTGGCAACGGATGATACAAGGATAGCCGACTGTGTTGCAGGGTTTGGAGGAGATGTAGTCATGACCCGTAATGATCATGTCTCCGGTTCGGACAGGCTCGCTGAAGCGGCTGAACTGCTGGAAATATCAGAGCACGATGTTGTGGTGAACATCCAGGGAGATCAACCTCTTTTTGCACCAGAAGTTATAGAACAGGTGGCAGGACCATTGCTCGAGGACCCGGCTCTGCCCATGTCAACATTGATTTATAAAATTATAAGACCAGAAGAAATTGAAGACCCAAATCATGTCAAGACAGTCTTTGACAGGGATAATCATGCGCTCTATTTTTCCAGGTCTCCCATTCCTTTTCAGAGAAATCCTGACAAGGAAGGAAAACCGACATATTATAAACATCTCGGGTTTTATGCTTATCGTAAGGGATTCCTGTTGTCCTTTGTGGCGTTGCCGGAAGGGGAATGGGAGCGTCATGAAAAACTGGAGCAGTTACGGGCTCTGGAATATGGGTACAGGATAAAAGTCACCATAACTGAGCACGATTCCATAGAAGTTGATACACCTGAAGATCTGGCGAGGGTGGAGCAACGTTTGCGGGAAGAAAACAGATGATTGTGTGATTTACAGCTGAATACGTGAGCGTTCAATGGTGGTGCAACCTGTTTCTTTTGCACGCTTTGATTATAGTGAGTTCTATCTTTCCTGATCACCCATGAAACTCAGTCTGATAAAACGGCCACATCCTCATGTTCACAGGTTGCAGGCTGAGTTTTGTACGTATTAAAATAAAAATAAAGGTAATTACTCACAGGTACCCCAGCTTTTCACGGTCTCTTTTGTCCGCATAGGTAGGTAAAAGCGAAGAAGAGCCTGCAAAAATCTGCGCCACCTGTGAGCAATTACAGTTCAGAGGTAATAAAATCATATAATTGTTACCCCGGTGA
>NZ_JBPLBA010000121.1:0-16656 GCF_054039375.1 Desulfomarina sp.
ACAAGGATTTCCTGGCACAATGGTTTGATAGAGGAGTTCAAAGATGAACATGTCATGTTGATATCTCTGTTCAGTTCCATTGTGGCTGCCCTGGACAGGGGAGATGGTTCATCGGTACGGCTTTACCTGAAGGAGTTCAAAAGAGAGCTTATTGCCCATATTTTAAGGGAAAACGTACTGCTGTATGTCTATCTGAAATATCTCTATATTGATGACCCCGATAAAAAAGACCTGGCCAGGAGGATGCAGAAGGAAATGACAGCGATCGGCAATATGGTTTTTGTTTTTATCACCAGGGCGACAGCAGAAGGGGCGGTTTATGATGATACTTTCAGAAAAGAGCTGGAGACTATCGGTGAACAGTTGAGCAGGAGGATTCAGGTTGAGGAAGAGGGCCTTTATAATCTGTATACCCATCCGGAGAGTGTGCATTGAGATTAGCCTGAAGTTTTTCCGGTTTTGATTGCTGGTAAACCTTTATTACAGCCCCCGGCTCTCTTTGACGGAGTTCAGAGCCGGGGGCTGTTCTGTTTTATTCGTATTTCCCGCAAAGTTTTCACTTTTTTTATTTGAATTCCTTATCAATTGAAATTTCCAGTGAGTTTTGACCGCAGGCCAGCTTGAAAAGGCAGGCACATTCCCAATCCGGCTGAGTTTGATTGGTAGTCAGATAATTGTTAAAACAGAACGGATAAAACAAGTCTATCCCCGGTGTCACAGATGTCAGGTTGAGTCTTGTACGTAATCAGGTATCTTGGTGGGTCAAGGCCTCCTTGGAAAATTCTAATCTTTCAAAGTACCCTTAAGATACATTTAATGAAATCAGTTACTTTTTGAGTGACTGCCAATTTCCCTATTTTTTCGCTTGTGAGTAGTTGCGGATGGACGGAGTTTTTACCGGAGAAATACTGGCTTTTGTCACTGTACTCTGCTGGACTGTGAGTGTTCAGTTTTTCGAGGCAGCTTCCTCGCGGATTGGAGCCATTCCCGTCAATATTATACGGATCACAGTGGCCCTGGTTCTTTTCACCGCCCTGCTGCTGATACGGCAGGGCAGTTTTCTTCCTTGGCAGTTTCCCGCCCATGCCTGGATATATCTCAGTCTTTCCGGCATCATCGGTTTCTTTATAGGAGATATTTTTCTTTTTCAGTCTTTTGTGGAAATCGGTCCCCGGGTCGCCATGCTGATATTTTCCCTCGCGGCTCCCGCATCTGCTGTTATCGGTTACCTGTTTCTTGGTGAAATTTATACTGTGCAGCAATGGGCAGGAATGCTGATTACACTCTTTGGCGTGGGAACAGTTATTCTGGAAAAGGACGCCGGGAACCATGGACGGCTGAAACGACAGAGAAGACACATATCTTCCAAAGGGGTTGTTTTTGCTGGTCTGGCCATGCTGGGACAGGCTGTGGGCTATGTGTTGAGTAAAATCGGCATGCAGGTGGAAACCGGATACCTGGATGCGTTTTCGGCTACCCAGATTCGTGCTCTTGCAGCCTTTGCCTGTTTCCTGCTTTATTTTACACTCACCGGCAGGTGGCAGAAGGTCAGGCTGGCCCTGACAGATGGAAGGGCTGTCGTATTGACGGCTGCCGGAGCAGTTGTAGGCCCTTTTCTCGGGGTTTCCCTGTCACTGTTTGTCCTTCATTATCTGAGTGTCGGTGTCGCCTCCACCATTCTCTCCCTGGTTCCTGTTGTAATTATCCCTTTTTCCGTATTTTTACATAAGGAACATGTCTCAACCAGGGCTGTTGCCGGGGCATGTATTGCTGTAACAGGAATTTATTTTCTCACCTGATCAGGCCCCTTTCCAGATCGACCGGGTTTCATGGGCCAGCAGGTTCCCTGAAGACCTGACGTGATTTTGGGCTATTCAAGTTCGATCCTGAATTTTTCCCCATCCCGTTCCAGGATGATTCCCCGGCGGGTTATTTCCACGAGCCGGAGTTGGGTGTTAATCCTTTCCCCCTCCCTGAGAATGGCGTTATTAATGATAATCATCCGTTTTGAAGGAATAGTGGAGTAGGCATGGCCGGCGAAATGGAGTTGCGGGAATTTGTCCTTTGCTGTCGCAGGAAGTTCGGGTTGGTCCGGAAGCGGTTGTGAATTTATTTGAGGAATTTTCTGTCGCGGTTTTTTTCGGGGCTCGGACAGCGTTTTACCCTGCCAGGGGAGGGGGGTTATCGTCAGCTCTGAAAGTTTTACGGTTGACACCCTGGGAGTTAATCTCGCAGTTTCCTGATGATGCTGTTCGCCCTTTTTGCCCTGTTTTGAGGGCGGCGGGGAGGATTTGAAAAACCATGTTCCAAGAAAGAGAGAAAAAACAAGTATTAAACAGGAAACAAAAACAGGCTTTCGATACTCTGAAAAATCAAAAGGCAGGGTAATTGGCAGAGGATCACGGATGAAATCGTAACTGTGCTTTTCATCATGTTGTCTTTTTTGGGCCGATTTTTTTAAGGCGTTCAGAATATATGACATAAGATGTAACTCCTCACAGGGACAGACACAAACTGATTCTATTGCCATAGGATTACTGTCCCTTGATTGTCGATGTCTTTAAGGGGTTATCCAGGGCAGTATCCGAATTTTTCTGCAGGCAGACCCATGAATTGTCCTTCGAAAACAGTTTTCCAAAAGTATTTATTTTACCTGTTGTTAAAAAAAAGAGTAACAGGCAGGTCAGGAAGATAAGGAAAAGTCCCATAAAAACAGGGCGCTGCTTTACGGATAAAGGACCAGGCGGCCCTTCCAGCACCTCGCCGGCGGCGGTTCTGGCAATTTTTGCGGTAACAAGTTCTTTTGAGCCGGCATAGGCACCAAGAAGGGCCTGGTTACAGATCAAGTTGATTTTTCTCGGTATCCCCCGGGAAAATGTAATTATATGATGAACTGCTTTTCGTGAAAAAAGTGAAATTCCCGGGCCGCCGGCCAGTACAATCCTGTGATTGATATAATTTTTTACCTCGTCTGCAGGAAGAGGATGGAGATGGTAACGGGTGGTTATTCGCTGATTGATCTGAGCAAGTTGCTCACTTCTCAGTGTGTCGCGGAGTTCTGATTGCCCCAGCAGGACAATTTTCAAAAGTTTCTGGTCATCTGTTTCCAGGTTTGTCAGGAGACGGAGTTGCTCCAGTACATCCATTTCAAGATTCTGGGCTTCATCGATGATAAGAATACAGTTTTTACCTGCGGCATGGGCCGTCAGGAAATATGTATTGAGGAGGTCAATATAAACCTTATTGGAAACAGGGTGGGGTGGAACCGATACCCCGAATTCCTCACAGATTGTTTTCAAAAGTTCCGAAATAGTGAGACTTGGATTTAAAACAAGTGCATATTCAGCATGGTCAGGAAGCCTGTCCACCATACACCGGCAGAGAGTTGTTTTTCCTGTCCCCACATCTCCGGTAAGGAGTACGATGCACCCGTCATTTTCTGTTCCGTAAAGAAGATGAGCCAGAGCTTCCTGGTGTGGCGTACTCATGTAGATGAACTCGGGTTCCAGGGCTATTGAAAATGGTTTTTTCTTTAGACCAAAGTATTGCGTGTACATGTGACGGGGTGGAGTTAGTGCCTGTCCATAGTTGGTCTTTTTGCCCGATATCTGCGTTGGCCGAAAAATTTTATCCTCGGAGGTAAGCGTAGACTCCGATATCAAATATATGCCTGCGGTAAAATTTCCCGTGCGCCTTGATCTCGAACAAAAATCCTCATTTCTGGACAGACACGAGTTGAATTTCAGGTAAGTGGTTCGAGTTCTGTTTTTCTCCTTAAATTATCTTCTCCTCATTTTACAATCATTTCTACGGAAAAGTCATTTAGAAAAGTTCCCGGGCAATATTCTGGGGTTGTAAAATCATATAGCTTCCGACCCTCTGAGTATTTATATTTTTTCGCAACAGGTTACGGTTATGGAAAAAGCAGCTCCTTTTCTTCTGGCGTGATTGTTTTGTAATTGATATAACTAATATTATGCCTGTATATGAATATAAGTGCCTCGACAGAAAAGGAAAGACATCAAAAGGAATTATCGATGCTGAAAGTGAATCTGCCGCCCGATTCAAATTACGTTCTTCAGGATTGTATCCGGTTTTCGTCGGAGAGGCCGATGGCAGGAGGGAAATAAAAGGCGGGAAAGAAAAATCTTTCACTGTTTTCAACCGGGTCGGTTCGGGTGAAATAAGTGTCATGACCCGCCAGCTTGCCACCCTGCTCGGGGCTGGTGTTCCCATGGTTCAGGCTCTGGATTCTCTGGTGGAGCAGACCGACAACAAAGCTTTGAAGAGGGTTCTGGCTCAAATAAAAGTTTCGGTAAATGAAGGGAACACCCTCAGCAGCGCCCTTATGGAGTACCCGAAACTGTTTTCTTCCATTTATGCTAATATGGTGCGGGCCGGTGAGGCATCGGGGTCTCTTGATATCGTTCTTGAAAAGCTGGCGGATTTCAGTGAAAAACAGGAGGCGCTCAAGGGACGATTGCGGGCCGCTCTTGTCTACCCTGTTTTTATGGCGGTTATCGGTTGTGCAATCCTGTTTGTTCTGTTGACCTATATTGTCCCGAATATCACAAAAGTTTTTACTGATATGGACAGGGTTCTGCCTGTGCCGACTCTCTTTCTTCTTGGCTTAAGCGGGTTTTTACGGGCATACTGGTGGGTGGTGGCTGTCGCCGGAACAGCAGGAGTTTTCGGCATACGCTGGATGCTTGGACGCCCTTATGGTCGCCGTTTATGGGATCTGTTTAAGTTAAAGGTTCCTGTCGTCGGTCCGGTCATTCGAAAAATCATTCTCGCCCGGTTTGCATCAACCCTTGAAAGTCTTCTGGGAAGTGGGGTTGAGCTGGTCACCGCAATGGGGATTGTCCGTACTCTTGTTGATAATGTCCACATTGATGAGGTACTGGATGAAACTGTATCACAGATTCAAAAAGGTCAGAATATTGCAGATTCTCTTGCCTCTTCCCGTTGGTTCCCGCCAATGTTTGTACAGATGATAGCTGTGGGCGAACAGAGCGGTAATCT
This sequence comes from Desulfomarina sp., assembly GCF_054039375.1. NCBI lineage: Bacteria > Pseudomonadati > Thermodesulfobacteriota > Desulfobulbia > Desulfobulbales > Desulfobulbaceae > Desulfomarina > Desulfomarina sp. The sequence goes on from NZ_JBPLBA010000121.1 coordinate 5,026, forward strand.
GGAGAACATGCTCGGTAAGATGGCCGGATCATATGAACGTGAGGTTGATACAGCGGTTCAGGCCATGACTTCACTGCTTGAACCTATAATGATTGTGGTGATGGGGGCTGCTGTAGGATTTGTTGTGCTCTCGATACTGCTGCCGATTTTTGAAATGAATCAGATGGTCGGGTAAAGAATAGTCGTAACTGCTCGCAGTCACCCGGTTTTTTCACGGTTTCTTTTATCTGAAAATCCACGGCTGTAGGCTGTATTGCCGCAGTCGGATTTTCATTGGTTTTTTGTGCCCGCTGGGCATAAATGGCCGAGTCATAGAGTCAGGCCATGCGGTTTATCCGCATAGACAGGTCATGGCGGGTGCCTGTCCGGAAATGAGGATTTTTGTTCGAAATTAAGAAACAGGGAAAATTGAAAGCGCAGCAGATTAAACATATGTGGTCATTATCCCGAATCAATGCATGTCGGTCAATTGCCGATATATACAGCATGTCTGGTTAACTATGGAAAAACAGAGAAAAAGTAAGAGTGTCGGTGTGTTAAAGGATGAGCGTGGATTTACCCTTATAGAACTGCTGGTGGTTCTGGTGATCATCGGTATTCTGGCCGGTTATATCGGTCCCAGACTGATGGGGCACCCTGAAGAGGCCAAGCGGACTAAAGCTGCTCTTCAGATCCAGAGTCTGGAAACTGCTCTCAAGATGTATAAGCTTGATAATGGTGTTTACCCTTCGACGGATCAGGGTCTGCAGGCCCTGGTGGAACCACCGTCCTCGGGAAAGCTTCCCCCGAAATGGAGAGATGGCGGTTACCTGGAAAAATCAAAAGTTCCCCTTGATCCCTGGGGGAATGAATATGTCTATCTCAGTCCCGGAGTGCATGGTGATATTGACATAAGTTCCTACGGTCTGGATGGAGAGGAGGGCGGGGAAGGTGACGCAAGGGATATCAATAACTGGGACATCGAGTAATGATCCGGGGCGATTCCGGTAACAGAGGATTCACCCTGATCGAGATGATTGTTGTACTCGCCCTTATCAGCACTATGCTGTTTATCGGTTTACCGCCATTTCGTGATATTTTTTTTGATGCCGGTTTAAAATCGACCTCGAGAAAGGTCATCGGTTTTGTAAATGGGGTGCGTGAACTGGCGGCCCGGGAGAGACTGTCGTATTTTCTTTATATTGATATGACTGCGCAGAGTCTCTGGTTTACGGAAGATCAGGAAGATAGCGGGAAGGGGATAAAAAATGAGCCTCAGGAGAAGCTTGTTCTTCCCGATGGGGTCCGGATTTTTGAGGTCCAGACTGAAGGTTCCGGGCAGTTTTCGGAAGGAGAAAAAAAGATATGGATCAATCAAAAAGGATACATGGAACAGATGGTTCTGCACCTGAAAGACAGAAATGAAAAAATATTCAGTCTCTATTTTCAACCTTTTCTGGAAAATGTCACTGTCCATGAAAAATATACACCTCTTCCCTGATGTTCGCCGGAATATACTCAACTGAAATCCACCAGGATAGTACCGGTTTTACCCTGCTGGAAGTGATGATAGCGATGGCCATAATGGCCATTGCCCTTGTAGCCCTGTATGGTTCCCAATCCATGGGATTATCCTATGCAACCGAGGCCCGTTTTAATACAATCGCTGCTTCGCTGGCCGAGACAAAACTGGCGGAACTGCAATCCGGTATAACCGGGTCTGCACAGGAATCCGGTGATTTCGGCGAACAATATCCAGGATACACCTGGCAGGTTTCAATCGATGAGGTTTCGCTGTCCGAAATTGTTGTTTCTGCCGCTCCATGGAAAAAACTGCAGAAAATCAGTCTTCAGGTGCAAAGAGATGGTTCACCATACAGCTGCACCTTGAGATATTACCGGGCCATCGGTCATGAATAGGAAGATGGATTATTTCGATTATTTCGGAACCTGTCGAAGCACCAAGGGCTTTACCCTGATGGAACTGCTTCTGGCGATTTTCATCTTCGGGCTTGTTATTTCAGCCGTTTATGGCGTGTATCATGCGACATTTCTTGTTGTCAACCATACTGGAGACAAAATGGCAGTCGCCGGCAGGGCGCGGGTGGCACTTGAACGGATAAATGAGGATCTCTTTTCCCTGTTCCCGGGAAAGGCTGGATTCTTGTCAGGGGAACACCATGAAGATTTGGGTATGGACAGTGACAGGCTTTCGTTTTACTCGACTCTTCATATCAGTTTTAAAAAAGGAGAGAAAGGCAGCGGAATGGCCCTGATAGAATACTTTGCTGAAGAGGATGGAACAACGGGGCTGTTGAACCTGTACCGTTCGGACAGGATACTTTTGCCCGGAATCGGGTTGGACAAGGAAAAAAGACGGAAATATCTGCTCTGTGATCGACTGACAGGTGTTCGTTTTTTATATTATGATGTCGACGGTGGGCAGCATGATGAATGGCGCAGTGATGGGGAACACACGGTTGATGATGACAAAAACAGATTCCCGGCATTGGTTTCTGTCGTTCTGAGCTTTGGCAAGTCGGTTGACAGTGATGATGTGACAGTTTTTACCACTGCCGTAGCCCTGCAGAGGAAAAAATGAAGGGAGCGGTCGGAGGAAAATCTGTTTTTGCCGATGAAAAGGGCATGGCCCTTTTGCTGACAGTGATGATCGTCAGTCTGCTTGTCGGTATCACCATGATATTCCATCAGGAGAGCTGGCAAAGTTATCGACAGGCCGATTCCTATAAGACAAACGGCTACCTGAGGACTGTTGCGGAATCGGGAATCAATATCGGTATGGAACTGCTCTACAGGAGAAAGGGGGAGGATCTTTCTGCTTCATTTTTTGACAGCTGGGCAACACTGGAAGAAGAGACGTTCAACCCTCTGTTTGACAATGGTCGTCTGCGGCTTGTTATAGAGGATCTTTCCGGGAGGTTGCAGCTCAACAGTCTTGTGCAAACGACTGAAGCCTCCGGTGGTCGTGGAAAATCAGGGAAAAGGGGTGGAGTTTCGACGGCTGAAGACCTGCGGAAAATACTGTATCGGCTGTTGCTGTCCGGTGAATTTGTCTTGCGGGAAGAAGATGGTGCCAGGGATATTGTCGATGCCATTGTTGACTGGATAGACAAGGATGATGATGAGTCGGATTATGGCGCCGAATCGAATTATTACCAGGCACTGGACCCACCGTATGAATGCAGAAACGGCCCTCTGGAAACAGTTGAAGAGCTTTTACTTGTGAAGGGTGTGACGCCATTGCTTCTGTTTGGAAACGGTAAAAAAAGGGGTTTGGCTGATGTTGTAACCGTTTATGGCAATGATGGCAGAATGAATATCAACACCATGGATCCATTGCTGCTCAGAAGTATGGATTCACTGGTTGATGCTGAGCTGGCCATCGCCTTTGATCAATTCAGAAAAGATAAAACCAACAGGGAATCGCTGGCTGATCCCGGATGGTATAAAAAAGTGACAGCATGGCCGGGTGACGTAGTGTTGAATGAAAAACTGCTGACAACAAAGAGTTCTTATTTTTTGCTTCATTCTACAGGGAAGGGCGTATCCCGCTCATATCATGTTACCGCTGTTGTCAGGAGAAATGGGGACGGGACCATGGAAATGGTTCACAGGAAGGTGGAATAACGTATGGCGGAAAACATTATTTGTCTTGATATCACTGAAGATGCCATCACCGCCGTTCGGGTCGAGAGGCAGGCAAAAGTTCTTGTAATTATTCAGTGTCATTCTGTCCCGTTGCGTAATCTCACCCTGGAGGAAGGTCTGGACAGGCTGGGAAAGGAGGTGGATCTTTCCCGCAGGGGTGATTCCCGTCTTTCCCTGGGGAGTGAGTTTTTTTCTTTTCGGAATCTGTCGTTGCCATTTGCTGACAGGAAAAAGATCCGCCAGGTTCTTCCCTATGAGCTCGAAAATTTTTCCGCCGTGGAACCGGCAAAACTGCATATGGATTTCCTGGTTTCAGGAATCGTTGGAGAAGAAGCAGATATTATTGCGGCAATATTGGAAAAAGAGTTTTTTTCCGGCCTGCTGTCAACACTGAATAGTGTCGGTTTTGACCCTGGTTCAGTTGAAATTCGGTCAGGCAGGGTGGCGCTCCACCTGGCTGACGTGTTGCAGGGCGATTGTCTGTTTCTGGACAGATATGGATCCCTGATCGGACTTATTTTTGTCCGGAATGGCAGAATCGCTCTTGTCCGGACATTATCTCTTGAATCAGCAGAGGGAAAAGGTGAGTTTGACAAGGGGGAACTGTTTATTCGTCGTTTAAAACAGACACTTCTTGGAGCCCGCCTGGCTCAATCGGAAGAAAACGCGTTTACAATCTGCTTTTTCGGGGACAGTTCCGATCTTGACGATGCTCTTTCCCGATTTGCCGATTCCATCGGTGTGGAAGTAAAAAAATACTGCCTGACTGATCAGCCGCTTATTAAAATCGACCCGTCTTTGCGGGAGCGATATCATGGCGGGATAATGGATGCCGCTTTTTCGCTTGCCATGAAGGAGAAGGGAAAGAATACCCTTTTTAATTTCCGCCGCGATGAATTCAGAAAAATGAAAGGGTCCGTGCCGTTCAGGGGAGTGACCCTGAAGGCGGGTGCGTTTCTCCTGGTTACCCTTGCGGTTGCGGGAGCGTACCTTGGGTATGATTACCGGATAACATCAGGTCGTCAGGCAGTGTTGAAACAACAGATCGTTTCGATTTTTAAAGAGACACTGCCCCAGGTCAAGCGGGTAGTGAATCCTGTCCGGCAGTTGCAGGCAGAGATCAATAATCTTAAAAAAACATATAAAAACAAAGAGTTTGTCAGCGGTTACGGTATTGTTCCACTGTTGACTGAAATCTCTGCCAGGATTCCTCCTTCCTATCCGGTTGTGGTGAAGAGGATGGTTATCGATACGGATATGGTTAGAATGAACGGCACAACAATAGATTTTAATACAGTGGATAATATACAGAAAGAGCTTGAAAAATCGGCGTATTTTCGTGATGTTGTCATAAGTTCTGCCAGCCAGGCCACAGATGGGGAAGGGGTGCGGTTCGAGTTGAGACTGAGCCTTCTCTACCAGGACAGATAAATGCGTATCAATTATTTTCAATATTTAAGGCGGAAGTCCGGGATAGACAGCCTTGATGAACGCGACAGAAAAGTGCTTTTCTGGGGGGGGCTGTTTGTCTGCTGTTTTCTGGTTTTACAAATTGGCATTCTCCCTTTCCAGCAGGCCAGGCAGCACCTGGAGAAATCTGTCTTGCGAAAGAAGGAGGAGTTGGTAACCATCCGGAGATTACAGAATGAATATCGCAGACTGAAGGCTGAGGAAGGCGGGATTTATGAAAAGGTGAAGCTGCGCTCAAACGACTTCACGCTGTTCACCTTTCTTGATACACGGGCAGCCCGGGTTGGTGTAAAAAAGATGATTCAGTATATGAAACCTTCCAGTGGTGAGGGGGAAGGCAATCTTCGTGAGTTTATGGTGGAAATGAAGCTGCAGGGTGTTGGTTTGCAACAACTGGTTGAATTTCTGCTGGCGATTGAATCTGAAAAGGATGTTGTGGCCGTTAAACGGATTGCTATTCAGAAAAATGGAGCGCAAACAGGTGCACTTGATGCCGTGCTGCAGGTAACCACTTATGAATTGAAGGCTGGAAAATGAAAAGAATGATGTCTCCACGCTTCTTTTTCTATCTCTTTTACGGATTGGTTCTGACGGCTGTTTTGCTCTATGTCCGGTTTCCAGCGGGAGCATTGAAAACTTATTGTGAGCATCGCCTGGCCCGGCTTACACAGATGGAGGAGTGTTCAATTGGCGAAATTGTCTACCATTTTCCTTTTGCCTTCGAAGTAAAACGGGTAAAGCTATTGATGAGATCCGGTAATCGGGATCAGATCAGGATTGACAGTTTTCATCTGTCTCCGGCGGGAAAAAAGATACTTGGACCGTGGCGGCTGGAAGGATACTGTTACGGAGGTGCTTTCAGTGTCCTGCTGCAAATAAAACCGAAAAGAAAAGTACTTGTTTTGCAGAAGATCAAGGCCAGGAATATCGATCTGGCAGCTTTTTCTTCGTCCATGCCTGGTCTGGGCAGAAAATTGACAGGGCAGCTGAATTTCACGGGCGGATACAAGGCCCGCTTTGAAAAATTCCTGACCGGGGATGGAGAGGGGCAGCTGGTACTGAAAAGGGGAAGCATTCCGTTAGCCGGATCGTTGCTGACTCTGGTCGCAATAGATTTTGATAAGGTGGAGATGAACCTGCAACTGCGGGATCGTCAGTTAGTGATTCGGCAGGGAATGATGCGGGGAAAAGATATGGATGCAAAGCTTACGGGCATGATACGTGCTCCTTTTCTGCCGCCGGAGGGCAGTCTGCAGATAACCGGATTACTTTTTTTTCATGAGACGTTTCTTGCTGCCAGACCTGCCATTAACAGATTTATCGGCAGGCTGAAGCAGCGTTCCGGAAAACCAGCTCTTCGTTTCAGAATCGGAGGGACGCTGGAGAAACCGACATTCAGGCTGGCTTCTGCCGGAACCCGACATGAATCTGTGCGGGAGTAATTGCTCACAGGTATCAGGGTGGGGTTGGTACGTAAATGTAAATATAATCTTTTTCAGAAAAATCATGACACAACGGTTTTCCAGTATAGTGCCGCTCCTTCTTATCACCCTTTTCTGTGTCGGTATTGTGGAGGGTGGTTATAGTGGACTGGAATATTTTCTGTTGCGGAGTTTTAAAGACGACAGGAAGATTCCTGAAAAAACTTCAACTGTGCATTCAGAAAAAGGTGTGACTGAAAAATCGAAGCAACCACTCAATTATGATATTATTCTAAAGAGGAATCTTTTTGGGGAGCCGGCAGGAAAGAACAGGACAATAGAGAAAAGTGCCGCTATTTTGGAAGAGCTGGAAGCAACCCGTCTGAATATTGTTTTGAAAGGAACAATTCACGGAGCGAAAGAGCAGGAAACAAGAGCTGTTATTCTGGATGGGAGTACGGCCAAACAGAATCTTTATCAGCAGGGAGATTTTGTGCAGGGTGCCATGATCAGGAAGATTATGCGGGGGAAGGTGGTGCTCTCCCATAATGGCAAAGATGAGATTCTGGAAATGAGTGAAACTGCAGGCTCTCCGGAACCTGTTGCTCCAGTTGCCGTGGAGCCGGCAAAACGTTCCGCTCCCCTGCGGCGGCCGGTTCTTGTCGGCAGAATGGTTGGTTCAAAAAAGGTGAGACCTCGTCCACCTGCAGAAGTACAGAAAGCGGATACAGAAGAACAACCTATTGAGTAAAGGGTAATTGCTCACAGCACCCCAGCTTTTCACGGTCTCTTTTGTCTGCATAGGTAAGCTGTAACGAAGAAGAGCCTGTAAAAAATCTGCGGCACCTGTGAGCAATTACAGCTCAGAGTTAATAAAATCAAAGAGTTGCTACCCCTGTGACCAATTACAGTAAAGGTAATAAACGAATGAACAGACTGTTTAAGATATGCCATATTTTGCTGATGATCTTTTTGTCTGTGTCCCCTGTTGCACTGGCCGTGGAAAAACAGTCTTTTTCTTTGCCGGGAACCGCGCTTGAGTCAACAGACAGGGGTCAACGTTTTATCACCATTGATTTCGACAGTGTTGATATTCGCCTTTTTATTAAATATATCAGTGAGCTGACAGGTAAAAATTTTGTGGTTGACAAGTCGGTCCAGGGCAATGTCACGATTGTTTCGCCAACGAAAATTTCTGAAGAGGAAGCGTACCGGGTTTTTGAATCGGTTCTGGAAGTCCATGGTTATACAACAGTGAAATCCGGTTCCGTGATCAAGATTCTGCCGGCCGCCAAGGCACGGTTTCAGAATGTTGAAACGATGCGGATAGGTATGTCCCATGATCCGGAAGACAAGATCGTGACCCAGCTGGTTCCGCTGAAATACAGCTCACCTCTCGAAATGAAGAAGGTGCTGACTCCTCTTGTTTCCAAAAGCTCGGTGGTGATTGCCCATACTCCTTCCGGAATGCTGATCATAACCGAGACCCTGTCCAATATTCAGAAACTGCTGGGGATTATCAAGGTACTTGATGTTGAATCAAAAGAGGCTGAAGTCGCCGTGATTCCGGTCGAAAATGGTTCTGCGGCATCACTTGCCAAAATACTGGATAAAATTTTTCAGAAAAACCCTGTCCCCCGAAAAGGAGCACGGCCGGGACTCACTCAACGCGTAAAGGTTGTTCCATATGAACGGGTAAACAGCCTGGTTATTCTTGCCGGAGCCACGGAAATAGAAAGGGTAAAAAACCTGGTGAAGCTCCTGGATCGTGAAGTTGAGCGGGGAGAGGGCAATATCCATGTGTTTTATCTGCAGAACGCCACCGCGGTGGAGCTTGCCAAGGTACTGAATGCCTTACCGGAAACCGGAAAGAATATAAAAAACAAGGGTAAGGCGCCGCCTATTTCAAAAGATGTCAGGATCATGCCGGATGAGGAGACCAATGCCCTTGTGATCCGGGCAACCAAGGAAGAGTACATGGTGCTGGAAGATGTGATTAAAAAGCTCGATATCCCAAGACGAATGGTATATCTGGAGGCTCTGATCATGGAGGTGGATACTAAGAAAACCTTCGATGTCGGGGTGCAGTGGGCCGGTGGTGGTGTCTTTTCCGAAGGGAAGGGCCAGATGGCTGTCGGTTTCAGCGGCAATACCGATCCTCCTTTTGATATGCTGGGGGGGATAAGCAGCACAGACCCTGTTTTGCCGACAGGGTTCTCCTTTGGTGTCCTGAAACAGGGAATTCGTATCGGTGGGGTTACTTTTCCCGATATTGCCGCCATTCTCAGGGCTTATAAGAGTGATTCGGATATTAATATTATTTCCACTCCGCAGATCCTGACCACCGACAATAAAAAAGCGGTGATGAGTGCCGGGGAAAATGTGCCGTATATCACGTCCCAGAATACAACTGTCGGTGACCAGGATTATACCCAGTATGAGTACAAGGACGTATCCACCAGGCTCACCATAACGCCGCATATCAACCAGGCCAATACACTTCGACTTGAAATATCCACGGAAATAATAAAGCTGAAGGAAAAGGATTCCGCCGACAAATTTCGCCCGACAACCTACAAAAGAACGGTGGAGACGACTGTCATTATCAATGACAACGATACGGTTGTAATTGGAGGTATTATCGGGCAGGACGCGGCGGAAAGTGAATGGAAGGTGCCCCTTCTCGGTGATATTCCCCTGCTTGGCTGGTTATTTAAAACACATACAACCACAAGTGTAAAAACCAATATGTTTATTTTTATTACCCCTCATATCATCAGGAACCCGGCCGATCTTGCGGCGGTGACCATGAAAAAGGAGGATGATATGGGGACGGTACTGCCCACTGTGGCCAGAGAACTGCATAAAGAGGACAATCCGGAACACGCGGACAGGCTTGTTTCCACCGGATACGAAAAACTGCAGGCCGGCAGGTTGAAGGAGGCAAAAAATTATTTTCAGGAGGCCCTTGATATTGATCCCGAGAATCCTTTTGCCCTGATGGATATGGGTGTTGTCCTGGAAAAGGAGGGAAATATCCAGGGCGCGCTGCAAATGTACCGGGCTGTAATTGCACTGAATACAGGGGAAATTGCCCCCAGAACGAGTGACCCCGAAAAGAATGGTGCTTCTCTTCTGCAGATTGCCGAGGAGAATATTGAGCGTATTACAAAAAATCAATAAAATCATAGAGTTGCTCTCCCTGTGATCAATTACGAAATAATACCTGAATCGTAACTACTCACTGGGGTAGCAATTATATGATTTTATTACCTCTGAACTGTAATTGCTCACAGGTGCTCCAGATTTTTGCAGGCTCTTTTGTTCGCTATAGCCTACCTATGCGGACAAAAGAGACCGTGAAAAGCTGGGGCACCTGTGAGTAATTACCCTGAATCCATAATTCCCCAAAGGACATACGGGGCTGAGCCATTGGGCCCGGCCATGTCGGTTTTATGAAAAATCTCGGACAGATATTAATAGAAAGAGGCCTTGTTGAAAAAGAGGTGGTGCAGGAGGCCCTTGAAAAACAGCAGGAAAATGGTGATCGTCTGGGGGAAATTTTAAAAAAACAGGGGAATATCAATGAATTTGATCTGCTTCAGGGGCTTGGGATCCAATACGATTTAGAGGTTCGTCGGGAACTGCCGCTGGAGATTTCCACCGGCTTTACAGAAAAACTGCCCATCGGTTTTCTGAAGACCAATAAGTTGGTTCCTGTTCTCTGCGCGGAAGAACAGTTTATAGCCTTGAATGATCCTTCTCTCTTTCAACCACTTGATGACGTGCGCCGTATTCTCGGTCTGGCCGATGCCCCGGTGGTTCTGGCTCCACTTGTCTCCATTTTCAATGCGATCAATTACAGCTATGACCTGACCCAGAGTTCGGCTGATGAAGTGCTTGCTGATATCGATGAAGAGGATCCGGAACGGCTCTTTTCCGAAATAGAGGAGATAGGTGATTTGCTGGATGATACCAGTGATTCTCCTGTTATCAGGCTGGTCAACCTCATGTTTTCCCAGGCTGTCAGGGACAGGGCCTCCGATATTCATATTGAACCGTACCAGAACAGCCTGAAGATCCGCCAGCGGCTGGACGGGATACTCTATGATATGCTCAGTCCGCCCAAACATGTGCAGTCGGCGCTTGTTTCCAGGGTGAAGGTTATGGCGAAGCTGGATATTGCGGAAAAGCGGTTGCCCCAGGATGGGCGAATTGAGTTGAAAATAGCGGACAGGGAGATTGACGTGCGGGTCTCCACCCTTCCCACCGCCTTTGGTGAACGTGTTGTGCTGAGACTGCTGCAGAAATCGTCTGTTCTGCTCTCCCTGCGGGAACTCGGTATGCCGGAGGATCGGTTTGTCCCTTTTGCAAAGGAAATCAGGGCCGCCAACGGTATTGTGCTGGTGACCGGTCCCACCGGGTCCGGAAAGACCACGACGCTTTACGCTGCGCTTTCGGCCATTAATAATACTGATATCAATATTATTACTGTTGAAGATCCCATCGAATATCGTATCAACGGTATCGGCCAGGTTCAGGTTAACCCGAAAATCAACCTGACCTTCGCCTCCGGACTTCGCTCCATTGTCCGTCAGGATCCGGATGTTATCCTGGTGGGTGAGATCAGGGATACGGAAACGGCGGAGATAGCCATCCAGTCTGCCCTGACCGGTCACCTGGTCTTTTCAACTCTGCACACCAACGATTCGGCCAGTGCCATTACCCGCCTCAGGGACATGGGGATCGAGCCGTTTCTGATCGCTTCGTCCATTAACGCGGTTCTTGCCCAGAGGCTGGTACGGATTATCTGCCCCCATTGCCGGGAAGAGTATATTGCCGACCAGGTGGAACTGGCCCGTATTGGCCTTTCCAGGGAAGAATCAAACGGAGGAAGGGTTTATCGGGGCCGGGGCTGCACGGAGTGCAATAATACCGGTTACAGGGGCAGGTGCGGCATCTATGAACTTCTGCTCATGGACCGGGATATGAAATCCCTTGTCCTGAAAACTTCCGATGCCAACCAGATCAAGGAGCGGGCCATTGCAAACGGCATGATAACTCTCCGCCGGGACGGGGCGATGAAGGTTCT
>NZ_JBPLBA010000122.1:0-3570 GCF_054039375.1 Desulfomarina sp.
AGTGCCTCTTCACCGTCATCTTCACCGAGACCAAGATCTGCGGCAACCAGGTGATGATCAGCTATGATGCCATTTTCCCTGAGAAAACTGTAACCACGGCTATCGGCACCATCGACCACCAGGATTCTCACCGTTTTCTCCATTTTTTTCTGTTGATGTTCCGAAACAATCTCTTTGATTGCCTTAACCGTGCAGAACCCTGTCTGTTCAAGATCTTTTGCGGCCGCGAGGCAGAGCCTGCCAAGTTGGCTGCCGGTATCAAGCAGTGTTGTGACAATAATTTGTTTTCTGTTTTTTCCCTTGTGCATTACTCTTTTTCCGGAGCAGTCGCTGAATGCACCTTTGCCTTTACTTTTTTTAACAGTTCTCCGGTTCTTTCTTTTGTCTTCTGCCAGGTGCTCTTACTTTTTTCCCTGGTTTCACTGACAATTTTTTCAGTTCCCTCAACCGTCTTTTCCACTACTTCAGCACTGGTTTCCTTTGTCTTGTTCCAGGCTTCAACACTGGTCTTCTTCGTTTTCTCCCAGGCTTCAGCGCTTGTGTCTTTTGTTTTTTCCAGGACTTCTGCACTTTTGTCCTTTGTCTTTTTCAACGTACTTTTTGCAGCCTCACCTACAGCCTGACCCGCTTCCCTGATTTCCTTTCCGGCCTTCGACCAGTCCGCCTCTTTTTCCACAGCCATTACAGAAGCGGCCAGAAAAAAGAAAAATAAAAACATTCCCACAGTTTTCAGTACAAATGTTTTCTTTTTCATAATATTACCCTGTCTTCAAAACTTGAAATTTTGACCACTACCTGAAAGGCGGGCAGTACTGCAAGCCACCATCATTCCAGAGCCTGTTTAATCCACGATCTACCTTGAGCAGAGAAGAAGCGCCGAGGTTCCTCTCAAAAACCTCTCCATAATTCCCCACCTGCCTGATGATCTGATAGGCCCAGTCTCTCTTCAATCCAAGCCCTTTACCCATATCTCCCTCAAGACCAAGCAATCTCTTTACAGCCAGCCTGTTGCTCATCTTCATTCCATCCACATTTCCTGAATTTATCCCCAGCTCCTCCGCCCCGATCATCACAAAGAGAGACCATTTGACGATATCAAACCAGGTATCATCTCCCTGCCGGACAACAGGACCAAGCGGCTCTTTGGAAATAACATCGGGCAGCACCTTTGACTTCTCCGGGTCAGCCAGTCCAAGTCTTATGCCATAAAGTCTGGATTGCTGCATGGTCAATGCATCGCATCTTCCCTCTTCAAATCCTTTTACCGCCAGATCGCCGGTTGCAAATTCAACTTTTTTAAATTCAATCTTGTTCCTGGTGAAATAATCGATGAGATTATCCTCCAATCCCGAATGAACCTGGCTGCATAGTTTCACTTTTTTTAAATCACCAAGACCTGCAACTTTTGTTTTGCCGGCAATAAGCAGTCCCTGACCATCGTAATAACTTATTCCTGCAAAATTCACCGCCAATGCCGAATCACGACTGAATGTCCAGGTGCTGTTGCGGGCAAGAATATCCACCTCTCCGGACAGCAGTGCGGTATAGCTTTCATTTTCCACCAGGGGTGAAAACTTGACCTCTTCCGCATTTCCAAGAACAGCAGCCGCCACAGCACGACAAATATCCACGTCAAGCCCGGACCAGTTTCCCTTTTCATCAACCGATGAAAACCCGGGAATTCCAGTGGAAACACCGCACTGCAGAAAACCACGACTTGCCACATCTTCACTTGTTGCGGCAAAGGCGGTCGCCATGGAAAAAAAAACCAGTGACAGACAAAGCCAGCCTGTATATATACAATTATTTTTCAATGAATTATTCTGGTAAAAAGATTAGTCTGGCGCAAAAGTACCTTAAATCAGGCAATTGACAAATTTGAAAACTCCTCGCATCTGACAAGATACCAACCGAATTACTGCTTGTCTACCCCTTGAAAATTTGCTGATTCTTTCTCTTTATTTTTTATTTTGAAAAATACAACTCCTCCCACGGCAAGATTTGTCGCCGCCGATACACTCTGCAAACTCTACCAAAGCAGATCTTCCGTCAAAATACTCTTTGATCGCAATGTAAAAAAAAGCAGTCTCCCGGCCAGAGACAGGAACCTGGCCATGAACCTGGTCTACGGTGTTCTCAGACAGAGACAGGCCCTGGATGAATTTCTCAGGGGAGTGAGCAGAACACCGCTGAACAAACTCGATCCATTCATTCATCAGATCCTGGCCGTCAGCCTTTACCAGATTTTTTTTCTTGGACGTATTCCCCATTCCGCCATTGTCAACGAAGCTGTCAACAGTTGCAGATACAAAAGAACCCCCAGGCGGCTCCATGGATTTGTCAACGGTATCCTGCGTGAAACTGTTCGCCGACTTGAAAAAACCAGCTCACTCCAATTACCGCAAAAAAACAGAAACGGCAGACCCATCTTTAACCATCCAGACTGGCTGGTAAACAGATGGATTAACGCTTTCGGCATACAGGAAACCACCCGTATCTGCGAAGAAAACAGTCTCGAACCTCTCCCTGTCCTCCGCATCAACCGCTCCAGGATCAGTGTTTCCGATTATCGCCGGAAGCTCGATCGGGAAGGTATCGGGCACCATCCTGCTGTATACGGTACAGAGAGCCTTGTTCTCACAAATTTTCGCGGACCGGTTCACTCCCTTCCAGGTTACGGGGAAGGTTTTTTTCAGGTTCAGGACGAAGCAGCCCAGCTTGCATCCTTTCTCCTGGCTCCCCTGAAGAAAAACGGACTATATCTTGACGGCTGCGCGGGACTGGGGGGGAAAACGGCTCATCTGGCAGAACTCGGCACAGGCCGCGACCTGGAGATACACTGCGTGGAACCGGACCGCCATCGCCTGCAGCTGCTCCTGGAAAATCAGAGGCGCCTCTTTGCAGACAGCAGAATACATGTCCATGAACAAAGTCTTGAAGACTTTGCAAACCGGAGCAATCTCCTTTTTGATGCCATTCTCATTGACGCACCCTGTTCCGGTACCGGGGTCACAGGCAGACATCCGGACATCCGCTGGAACAGAACAGAGGAGGATATCGGCAGGTACTGCAGACGTCAGCTCTCCCTCCTGAGCAGTGCTGCCGACCTTACTGCCCCCGGCGGTATCCTCGTCTACACAACTTGTTCACTGGAAACAGAGGAAAATGAAGAGGTTATCCGCTCCTTTCTTACCGACCATCCCGAATTTATTCTGACGGATTGTGAAAACTATCTACCGGAATCTGCCCGAAAACTTGTGAGAAATTCATTCTTCCAGCCCCACCCGGCAGCAACAATTGACGGATTTTTCGGCGCAAGACTGGAAAAACGAGGTTGAAGAAACTGCTGTTTTTCTGTAACTACTCACAGGGGGGAGCAATTATATGATTTTATTACCTCTGAACTGTAATTGCTCACAGGTCATTTCCGGGCTCACAAATAACAGGCTGAGTTTCATACGTAATCAGATACCTTTTTTTATATAATGCACTGACTCAACACTCCCGTAATTTCTCTTTAATAATTACCATTACTTTTTACAAATGAGTATTATAATTAATCCATGACCG
>NZ_JBPLBA010000123.1:0-10261 GCF_054039375.1 Desulfomarina sp.
CAGCAGAAACCAGCAATGCCGCAACCAGGAAGGTTGCCTTCAAGGACAGAAGAAAATCAACCTTATTCACTGCACTATAATTGTCAAGTCTTGTTCCATCCCCGTAATAGTTCATAAAAAAAGTAAACAGAACCGTTGCCAGAGTTGTACCGAAAACCATACCAAAATTCCTGGCTGTAGCTAGAATTCCAGAGGCAATGCCACTGAAACGATTACTCACCAGGGCAAGAACCGATGCACTGTTTGGAGAAAGAAAGAGTGACTGCCCGCCACCGAGCAGGGCCAGGTTTAGCGCAATAAAGCCCAGACCTGTCACGGAGGAAACAAAAGCCAGGCGAAACAGAGCAACTGCACAAAGAAGAAGCCCTGCAGTTGTCAAAAAACGCCCACCGATTCTGTCATACAGATAGCCGGAAAGAGGAGACACAACCGTCAGGGTAGCCGGCAGTGCCATGATCACAAAACCAATTTTATCTGACTTCACCAGAAGAACAAATTTAAGATAATATGGCAGAAGAACCAGAACAACAAAAAGTGCGGCAAAAGAAATCGCAGCGGTAAGAAGAGCAACAAAAACAGAATATTCCCTGATAAGTTCCAGGGGAATAATCGGATTGACAGCATTTTTTTCCAAACCGACAAACCTGACAGTAAGTACAACAAAGAGCATCCCCCCGCCTGCACCGGCAAGAATCGGGTAATATTGCAAACCGTTGAGAGAAACAACCAGAGTGATAACCAGAAAAAACCAGAAAGTACTGCCTTTCCAGTCAAAATCTCCACACGTATTCCCCACGGGAGTATTTAAGCTTTTCCAGAGAAAAAAGCGGCCAAACAGGTACAGAACAACAGCAACAGGAACAGTTACAAAGAAAATTGACTGCCAGGAAAATCTCACCAGAAGCAGGCCACCAACAAGGGGCCCGAACATTAATCCGCAGGCCGTTGCAATACCTGTCAGGCCCAGACTCTGGCCGATAGTATCTGCTGGGAACACTGCCTTTATCAGGGCAGGACCGGAAGACATCATCATAGCTGCGCCCAGGGCCTGTATAAATCTGCCAGTTAACAGAAAACCAAAACTGGAAGAAAAACCACACCAGGCCGCCCCACAACAGAAAGTCACCAGACCTGAAAGATAAATCCTTCCTTTACCATATCGGTCGGAAATGGTCCCCCAGAAGACCAGTGTTGCGGTAATTGTCAGAAGATAAATAATAACTACCAGATTTGTCTTCCCCAGGTTTACGGAAAACCCTGCCATTATAGAGGGCAGCGCAATATTCACCATCCCGCTGTCCATTGTTGAAAGAAAAACCCCACCCATAATCAACAACAGAATCAGCCAGCGCGTATTATTCGAATGAGCTGGAGGAACAGCCTGGTTTTCCATATTCACTCTGTAATATCAGACAAATGTCCCGGTAATTGTTCACAGGCACCCCAAGAACCTGCAAAAATGGCAGCACCTGGACCCAATATATGTCCCGAAGTGAGGCGGGTAATCGTGACCACAAGGATTCAGGAACAAAAAAAAGGCCTGGTGATAAACACCAGGCCTTAAAATTACATCAAGTTGATGTCTGATCTATCAAACTAGAATTTGAGAGAGAGACGGGCACCAACTTCAACCGGATCATCGTCACCAGTTGCATCGCCTGCGAACAGGTAAGCACCAACGAGGTCAAGATTCAGGTTATCCATAAGAGCATAGGTAACTTTCAGATCAACTTCAGTACCGAGATCAGTCTCACCATTTGCATCATCTTCGGCGAGAGCTGCATACCAGACATCTGCATTCAGGGTCAGTTTGTCCATTGGCTTAATTTTCACACCAACGTTAACCGCCATGATATTTGTAATGACATTTGCCGGGGATCCATTGGATGCGGCCATATCGAATACACCAAGACCCATGATCTCAGCCCAGTAGTAAGAAGTGCCGGGAACACCCATATAGGCATCATTGTCACCATCTGCCGCATTGTCGTCACCGGTGGCATAGAACGCCTGACCGTGAACTACACTTACACTTGCACCGGCAGCTACGAGAAAACCTTTGTTATCCAGATCATTGTTGGTTCCACCGTTATAAATAAAAGAACCCCAGGCAGAAACAGCGTCCATATTCAGATCAACGTCGGCACCAAGATACCAGTTGTCTGTCTCTTCTCCAGAAACTTTCTGATAAACAAAGTACGGGGTGACTTTAAGAGAATCACCAGCCTTGAAGGAAGGTATTACAGCAAAGATGTCATTGTCACGACCACTGGTGTTTGTGTACTCACCTTCAGCACGAACCCAGAGAAAAGGTACGGTTACATTACCGAACTTACCAGTCAGCTTCAGTCCTGAATGGTCATCATCAAAGATAAAACCACGCGCTATTGTAGAACCAAAGATACCTACCTTGGTATTTACAGGACCAAGATTGAAATCAGCGTAAGAGTGCTTGACTCTCCAGATTCCCATTCCGTCAGATCCGATATCACCACCAGTCTCATCACCCCAGTTGGTGTTGAACTCAAACTTGTTTACAAATTTGAAATCATCGTTGAATTTGGCGGTATAGTAAAGACGGGTACGATTGTCCACGCGCCAGAAAGAGGTGCGGGTACTGTTGAAATCACTCTGACTGACAACACGGGTACGCCAGTAACCGCCGAATTTGTTCTCAACTGCAGAAGCTGTAGTTACAGCAACAGTACTGACCAACGCGAGACCAACTGCTGAAGCAATTATCTTCTTCATTTTTTTATCTCTCCTGATTTCGTTTTTAAGCTTCCGACAATGGAAGCCCGGGAATCCCCTTCTCCTACTCCGGCCATCGGAACTACCGACGGTCGGTTTCTTTCAGACACAAAGAAATAGTAAGAAAATTACATTATTCGTGTAGATTATACCTCGCCATTTTCTTTGTCAAGTTTTTTTTACCGGCAAGTATAATTTTTTATACTCCGGTTATTCCCTGCCAATCGTTTGTTTTTTAATCGAAAATCCCAATTCATACACACTCAGCTTTGAACGTACACCACCGGGTATCAGTGCTTCAAAAGTTCCGGCTCTTGGGATCTGCCCGACATATAACGTTGCAACACCCTGTCCTTTCTGCTGGTTATCTTTCAGTTTAAAATCAAAACCTGAAATAAACCCGGCATGCTTCCCGGTTCTCCAGGTCTCTTTGAAGGCCTCTCCGTTCCATGTCAATCCGACAACTGAGCCTCCATCATACATTCTCAGATTTTTAAAAAACGGGAATGATGAGACTATGTTGTTAACCACTACAAGGTCCTGTCTTCCTCTTTCTACAACATCAACCGCCACAATTTTCCCCGGCACGAAAACCAACTGCCTGTTGCCATCCTCATTCTCAGAAAAATTGGTTTTGCTGTTGTGGTCATTGGCACTTCCTACACTCGGTCCAATATATGTTTTACTGCCACCGTAGTTCTCCCTGCTGACCCACAGCAACCCACCGGATGAATCGTACACCCGCAATTTCTCATTCTGATCAATGACAGCCGTTTCAAAAACGGTATCACCATCTATATCCGCATAGGTGAAATCAAACAGATTCACATGTTCAGGCAGAATAAGTTCTTCACCTTTTTTAAAAGTTTTGTCTCCTGTGAAAAGTAATCGAAAAACACCTTTTTCAACCAGCTCCGCACGTTCCATTCCCCGACGCTGTCCTGCAAGAATCCAACCCTTTTCAGGATGCTTAACAGGCCTTATATACCAGGGAATATTACTATAAAGAGTTTCAAAACCGGTTTTTTCCCTCCACAGAAGGATCCGCGATGAAACATTTAATCCACGGGTGGCGCTGAGATAAATTTCCTGTACCCCATCATTATCCAGATCAGCAATATTCATGGCATGCACCCGAAGAAACGGAGGAAGATCAGTACTTCCTGTTTCAACTATTTTCCTGCCACGCAAACGGTAGACTTTTAATTTTCTTTCGCTTAAAATAAAAATATTTTCGGAACCGTTCCCTTCAGCCACGGCCATGGCTATTATTTCAGAGGAAAATTCTTTCGTCCACCTGATTCCTTTTGTCGCAACTTTAATGGAGCGATCTCCAACCCCGATTACTGTTCCGGAATATAATCCCCTTTTATAGGCAATCTCCGGATGGGCAGTTATAAATGCACCGGCTCCCTTTTCGGCTATTTTCCCCTCCCCTCCACCTTCAGTATTCTCAAGGGACGGCTCATTCCCCAGAATTCTCACCGCAATCTCTTCCACCAGGTGATCTATCCTGGCAAACAAAACAGAATCACTTTCCGAAACCACTGAAAACCTTTCTATATCTTTTGCTGAACTGGAACCGATTGGGTAAAATATAACCTGAATATTCAACCCCTTAGAAAGTGAGAAGAGAGATCCGGCAACCAGAAAATCAGCCTGGAGCCCCGAACTGACACTTTCTATATTCCCTGCAGAACTTTTGAGTTTTTTTATCTCAGTACTGCTCACCTGTTTATCGAGTATTTCAAAACCGTCTTTTGCTGCAAGTCTGCTCAAAAGCATGGATTGAATACCATTCTGCAAATATTTATAACTTCCTGCCGATTCAACATCAAATCCGGTAAAAATTATTTTTCCGGCAACACTCTCACTTTTTCCATACAGCGGACCCGCCAGGCCTAAACAGGCAACCAGCATAATAAGCGGAACAGTTATATACTTCATACAATCTCCTTAACCCTGACAACCAGGCAATCAATAAAAAGTCAATAAAAACATAAAGTTGCCACTCCTGTGGCCAATTACATAAAAAGTCTCTTTAAAATCAATGTCATTAATATTGTGTCTGTCCAGAAATGAGGCTTTTTGTTCGAAATCAAGGAGCACGGGAAATTTTACCGCAGACATATAATTGATATCACGAGGATAAAATTTTTCGGGCAACGCAGATATCGGGCAAAAAGACCAACCATGAACAGACCCTATCTATATCTTATAACAGTTCCGCTAGCAAGAAAACTTGCTGGTTCAGCAGCTTTTCTTCACTCCCGCAAAACTCTCTAGCAGACACTTTCCCCTTGACTTTTTCAAATACAAGGCTAAAATTTAAGTACAGATTTTTGTACCATTTTGAGTCCAATGCAAACTTGGAATTGCCCTGATTATTATTCTTCAATATCCTGGATAATTATTGTCTGGAAATGAAATATCTTACCCTGATACTCACTTTACTGCTGGTTCTTGTTCACGGGAGCGTTTTTGCTCAGGATTCCAGAACACACAGCATTTATAAAGTCACCTCATATAATCTTGGTGCAATTTTTGATCTTCAGGGACTGAATGCCAATACTTCCTCCAGAAATTTCAAACCATTACTCATAACAAGCACTGCCTCCGACATACTGAACAGCGAATATGAAGGTTCCGTTTCCTGGGTAGAAACCAACCCCCATACGGCAAACAGCCGGGGTATTGCTGTTGCGGCACAGATAAACGCCACCGGTAAGCTTGCCCTTCATGGAGCCTTTGGATTAACCAGAAATCTCTGGGCTCCTGACTCAATCAATTACGAAAATGAAGCAAGCTGGGAAGCTAATCTTGGTGTCATCTACAAACTTCTTGATAACCTTTCCTACGAAATTCATTTTGCCTACATGGATACAGGCGACCTTTTCACTGAACGAAGCAGTTACAGTGATGTGGAATCAATTATCATGGTCAGCAATCAACTTACCATGAGTTTCTAACCATCATTTCGTTACTCCCCACAGGTACAGCAATTTTATGAGTTTACTACCTCAGTGCCGTATGCCCACAGGCACCGGTTTTTTCAAGGTGCCCCTGAAATCCTTCCTGCATTAACCGCAAAGAGACCTCACCACGCCTTGACAAGTCAACTCTCTTCGAATAAGAGTCAAGAGTTTCCTTTTTTAACAAAAGCCGATACTTTTTCTGGCAACACTCACAGGCACCCCAGCTTTTTTCGGTTTCTTTTGTCCACATAAGCAGGCTATGGCGAACAAAAGAACCTGCAAAACTCATTTGTAACACCTGTGAGCAATTACAGTTCAGAGGCAATAAAATCATAGAGTTATTGCCCTTGTGAGTAGTTACTTTTTCTGAATTCATGCATAATTCAGTTTGAACTTTTGCTCTTTTTTCACCATGGCGAAAAAACGGGTTTCACCCATTTTTAACATCCTCATGTATTCCCATGACACCTACGGGCTTGGTCATATCCGCAGAACAATGGCGATTGCAGATCATCTTCGGGACAAAAACACCAACATACTTATCCTTACCGGGTCACCTATCGCAGGACGTTTTTCCTTTCCCCAGCAAGTGGACTTTGTAAGGATTCCAGGGATGATAAAAAAAACAAACGATGAATACAGATCTCTGTCCATTCGAATTGACCAGGAACAGGCTCTTTCCATCCGGACAAATATCATTCTCGCCACAGCAAAAACTTTTCGTCCAAACCTCTTTATTGTCGACAAAGAGCCCCTCGGCCTGAAAAAAGAAGTCCTGCCTACTCTTCGATGGCTGAAGGACTCCGGCCTGCCGACCCGATCCATTCTTGGCCTGAGGGATATTCTGGATGACGCGGAAACAATTAAAAAGGACTGGAGAGAAAAAAACGTCTACTCCTACCTGGAAAGCCTGTACCATGAAATATGGGTATATGGTGACAAAAAGATCTATAATCCTGTTGAAATGTACGACATGCCTGAAACCCTTCACAAAAAGATCAAGTTCACAGGGTATATACCAAGAAAGCAACTCCCATCCGGCACAAGATCAATGATCCGCAGGCGGCACAGGATTCTTGATGATGACAAATTCATCCTTGTAACTACCGGAGGTGGTGGAGACGGCGAGGAAGTACTGGAACATTTTATTTCAATGCATGATTACTACCCTGCCTCTCTTCCATTTAAAACAATCATCATTACCGGGCCGTTCATGCCCAAAAAAATAAGAGAACGACTAAAAAAACGGGCAAGACGCTACGGCATTAAAACATTACCGTTTCATCCCAGACTGGAAGAACTCATTGCCGCAGCTGATCTTGTTATTTCCATGGGAGGATACAATACCATATGCGAAATACTGACCCAGCATACCCCTGCCCTGATTATTCCCAGGCAGACCCCGAGAAAAGAACAGCTTATCCGGGCCCAAAGACTGAAAAAACAGGGTCTGCTTGATTTTATCCCATGGTCTGAAGTGACCCCCCAGATCCTGCGTAACAAGATCATGACCCTCTGTAACAACCGTGAGAAATATATCCATGCCATTCAATCTTTCAAACTTTCCGGTCTGGACAGCATGATGAAACGCCTTAAACATTTTAAGGAAGAACATCAGATAAACGGGGGGCAAACTCACAAACACAAAAATGCCGAACAATGATTCCAAACCAGAACAAACCAGTCTTAGGCTATATCCTTAAAGGCTACCCGAGAATATCCGAAACCTTTATTTCCAATGAAATACTGCTTCTCGAGGAAATGGGCTTCACCCTGCGCCTCTTTCCCATGCGTAAACCAAGGGAAAGTTTCTGCCATGCTTCGGTGAAAGAAATTCAGGCAGAAGTCAGTTATCTTCCCACCGAACTTTTTGAAAATTTTTTAACCCTTCTTTACCACAATACTTTCCTGGCAGTTAAGAAACCGACAAACTTCCTCAGGGCTCTTACCTACTGCAGAGAGTCAACCGGCGGCAAAGGGAACCTGGCCACTCTCAAACACCTGCTGCAGGGTGGCTATCTGGCCCATGGCTTCCTGATGAAAGAGCCAAACATTGTTCACCTCCATGGTCATTTCGCGCATTCTCCCACTTCGGTCACCCTGTTTGCCTCGCTCCTCTCTGGAATTCCCTTCAGTTTCACAGCCCATGCCAAAGATATTTACACCTCTGCCGAAAAGAAACTGAAAAGAAAAATCAGGCTGGCAAGTTTTGTTACAACCTGCACCGCCTACAATGAAAAATACCTGAAAAATATTGCCGGCAAATCTGCCACACCGATTTTTCGAATCTATCATGGCATAGACATTAGCCTTTTTCAGCAAACCAGAATCCGGGATACCCCGACAGAACCCTATCAACTTATGACTGTAGCAAGAATGACCGAAAAGAAAGGTCTGCCGATCTTGTACGAGGCTCTCGGGATACTCAGAAAAAGAGGCTTGATATTCAGACATACACTTATCGGAGATGGTGATGACAGGGATACAGTTCTCCAGCTCATTTCCTCCCCTGAACTCAAATCCTGCTGCCGATGGATGGGAACCCGGACCCATGGAGAAGTCATTGATCAGTTTACAGAAAGTGATGCATTCGTTCTGCCCTGCAGAATTGCCGAAAATGGTGATCGTGACGGCATTCCAAATGTTCTGGTTGAGAGCCTGGCTATGGGTGTACCCGCCCTTTCAACGAACATTTCCGCTATCCCGGAGATTTTAGTGAACGAACAGACAGGTCTCACGGTTCCACCTTGCCGTCCTGATCTGCTTGCAGAGGCTATAATGCGAATTCTGAAGGACCATAAGCTGCGCGAAACCCTTATAAAAAACGGCAGAAAATTTGTAGAAACTGAATTTGACAACAAAAAATGGGTCAAAAAACTGGGAGAAACATTCCTGCGGGAAAATAAACAACTCAAAATATCATTCAATTGAAGTGAAAAAACAGAACCCCGACATCACGACCTTCGGTCTCCTGCGACATGGTCAGACCGAATGGAATACAGTAAAAAAAATTCAGGGAAGCCGCAATTCCCCGTTAACCGCTTACGGCCGGAAACAGACAGCCCGCTGGGCACATTTTCTGAAAAAGTTTAACTGGAACAGGATAGTGGCCAGCGACCTTGGCAGGGTCCGGGAAACAGTGGCAATACTGAACGAGCAACTTGATGTCCCCGCAGAATTTGACAACCGCCTGAGAGAACAGAACTGGGGCGAATGGGAAGGATTGACCATTTCCCATGTCAAGGCGCATTTCGGACAGGAACTGGAAAAACGGGTTAAGAAGGGATGGGCATTCCGGGCGCCCGGCGGAGAAACCAGGCAGACCGTGAAAGAACGTGCATTCACCGCACTGCACGAGCTTGCTGGTGTATACCCCGGAGAAAATATCCTCGTTGTCTGCCACCAGGGTGTCATCAAATGTACTCTTTATGCCATTACCGGTAGAAAATTTCTTCCGTCTGACGATCCATTGCTCAACCCCGACATGCTTCATCTCATCACTGGTAACGGCTGTGATCTTCAGACGCACAAACTCAATATTCCATGTGGGGATAAAGGATGAGAATCTCTTTTTACTGCCAGCATGTACTGGGTGTCGGCCACCTCCATCGCAGCTTTGAAATATGCCGCCAGCTCGCTGAAAAACATGAGGTGACTCTGATACTCGGTGGCCCGAAAACAACTTTTCCCCAGGCACCGTTCTCCCTTCTCAATCTCCCCGGCCTGCAGATGGACAGAGAATTTCAGAATCTGGCTCCCTGCGGGAACGACCTGGATCTTGAGCAGGTCAAAAAAACCAGAAAAGAAAGGCTGCTTACCCATTTCGAAGTATACCGCCCCCAGGTATTGATCACCGAACTCTATCCCTTCGGCAGAAAAGCCTTCAGGTTCGAGCTTGACCCCGTTCTCTCCGGTATAAAAAACGGCTCCCTTCCACCCTGCCGAAATTATTCCAGTGTTCGTGATATCCTGGTTGAGAAAACAAGCGGTAAAAAAAAATTTGAGGACAGGGTCATCAAAATATTGAACACATATTATGATGGCATACTTATCCACGCCGACCCGATGGTGATTACTCTTGACAGAACTTTCAAACGATTACATGAAATTACCATTCCCATGGAATATACCGGTTTTATCTGTCCACCCCGTCCTGAACCGCTCAGTGCCCGGAAAAAGATTCGTGAAAAACTGGGTCTGAAAAAAAACACTCCCCTTATTGTTGCCAGCATCGGTGGCGGCAGTGTGGGAGAAGAACTCCTTGAGGCGGTTATTGCGGCCTGCAGGTCACTCCCGGAAGGGACAGATTTCTTCCTGCAGGTATTTACCGGACCTTTCAGCAGAAAATCCTTTCATAAAAAACTGCAGAACAGCCAGACAGAACTAATCCGTATTGATAAATTTTCAAATATTTTTCCTTCCTGGCTCGAAGCGGCAGATCTCTCGATCTCAATGGCCGGTTACAACAGCTGCATGAATCTGCTCCGGGCGGGAATTCCGGCGCTGGTCCATCCATTCAACCAGAACAGGGAACA
>NZ_JBPLBA010000124.1:0-3426 GCF_054039375.1 Desulfomarina sp.
TGTCGAGCAGCAGCTTACCTGCTATTGAAGCCGCAAGAATCAGAACCATCCCCAGAAGAACCTGACCGGAAACGGTTTCCTTTTTTATTACCGCCACCAGAAATACCGCCAGGGGAGGTGTAAAATAAGAAAGGAATCCAATGACCATCAGATTTCCCCCGCGCATTGCCCTGTTCCAGAGGAAAAACGAAAGCCCCAGAGGCACACACCCCAGATACACCGCTGAAAACAAACCTGCTGAAGACGGAACTTCATGGGGCATTGTCAGGGCAAAAAGGCCGGTTGACAACAGGGCCGCATAAAGGGTAAATGCCGTCATCGGCTCATGGCTCGTATCTCTCTGCATCCGGGACAACCCAACCGAAAAACTCGACCATATCAGACCGCACAAAAGAGCAAGCAGATAACCCTGCATATAGGCAAGATCAAAACTCAACTCCTTTCCCGCCGCAATGACCATACCGGCCCCGCATAATCCGACAAAAGCGATGAGCAATATCGAAATTTTCAACCGCCTGAAGATAAAAAAAGAAGAAAAAACAACAATCCAGAAGGACCATGTTGTAGCCAGGATAGCACCTTCCGCCAGGGGAACAAGATCCAGAGCCTGATAATAAATATAATGATAAAGAAATATTCCCCAAACCCCCAGAAGAGATATTCTCCAGTCGGGCAGATGAACTCTTCCACTTCTGTTGATGAAAATATCCTGAATATACAGAAAAATGGCCGCACTGGTAAAACTGTAAAACATCAGTTCTTCCGTTGAGAACTCATCAAGACCGGAACCGGTGGCAACGGGCAGGCTTGCCCAGCAGAATATTGCGCCTATCGCGTAGAAATAGTATTTCACTGGTCGTTACTTTCCTTGTTTGCTCCGCAACCAGTTCTCGAACCTGGAAACAATTCTTTCCCAGAGAATTACCCTGCTGCCGCGGATCCGGATAACAGCAGACTGCCCAACCCTGAGACGATCCTTCAACACTTCAGGCAATGCAATCTCAAGCTTGAATCTCGGTCCAAAAAGTTCATACCGGTAGTACTGGTTTTTCACCCCGTTACCTACTACCCTGCGGCGAACATCCAGAGGTCCCCCGAAAACCGCCCCCATTGCCGGATGAACCAAATCAGTTGCAGCTGTCGGTGAAACTTTCGTCAGAACAGCAGCAAATTCACCAGAGCCGGATTTTCTCATATCAACAGAAACCTCTTTGCCCACAAGAGCACGAATCCGATCTATATCATTTTGAGAGCAGCTTGCAACCATATATTTCTGTTTTTTACTGACTACACGGATAATTTCTCTCCCCCGGGTTATATAAGTTCCCAGAAGAGAACCGGACTCCAGACCCGCCACTGTCCCGGCTCCCGGCGCATGAATATGCAAGGCGACAAGATCTTTTTTTCGTTCTCCAAGCTCCCTGTCCAGGACAGACATCTGTTCTTCCAGAACCTGTATCTCGTTCAACCTTTCCCGGCTCCGGGCCCGGAGTACCTCCAACTCCAGTTTTTTTCGTTTGAGCTGAAGTGATTCATAGCGAAAACGTAATTCCCTGTTTTCCAGCACTGCAAGCAGCCGGCCTTTGTCTACCTGCTCGCCTGCATTCACTTTTATTTCATCGACAAAGCCATCCACAGTCGTCCTGATATCATATTTATGACGGTATTCAACCACAGCAGGAATGCGGATCTGATCCTGCCATCCGATATACCTGATTCCAAGACCGAGAAAACCGGCAACAACAAGAAAACGGACAAAAAAACGATAGAAAATGGCCGGGTCATGTTTTTTATACTCCTGTAATCGCGAAAAAAAAGAAACCAACGGCAATCCGACCCAGATAATAACCGCACCCAACGCGATAAATACACCAAAACCACCCGCCATACGGGATGCAATATAGCCAAGAGAAATTATAATCAGAATTTTCCAGACATATACAGACACACCATACAGTTGTATAAAAAAACCCGATATTCCCTTCTCTTTCAGCCCCTCTCCCCGTACTCCGAGAAAAACACGGCCGGCAAAACTTTTGATAAATGCCATTCCCCTTCCATACAGGTTCGGAATTGAAAGCACATCCGATAAAACATAATACCCGTCAAAACGCATAAGAGGATTAGCATTAAACAGCAGGCTGCTTATTCCTGCTACCATCACGGTGTTATGAGCAATAAGCCCCGCTGTTGTCATCGGAATCATGCCCCATACAAACAGAGCAAACCAGGCAATACAGAGTTCGGCAAAAATCCCTGCGACGGCCACATGCATCCTCTGCCACTTTGAAGGAAAACTCCATGAAGACGTGGCATCAATATAAGTCAGAGGAATAAACAGAATAAAGAGCAGACCAAAATCATAAACCCGGCCACCGTATCGGCGGCAGACAAGAGCATGAAAAAGCTCATGGAGGAGCTTCAGCAGAAACCAGATAAGCCATATCAGCAGGAGTTTTGCGGGTGAAAAAAAACCTGTGACCTGTCCTGCAAACTCTCCCCACCTGGCAACAAGTATTCCGAGTCCGAAAACAGCCAGGGCCACCCAGAAAAAAAAGAACAACCTGCCGGTCAGCCAAAGCAGCTTGGGATAGACTCGATCAAGAAAGAGATCCGGATTGAACAGGGATATTTTAAAGGAAATCAGATTCAGCCTGCTGATTTTTTTAAGACGGGCAGCGAGCTGCTCCCTCTCAAGAGAAAGAGCCAGATGGCCACTGTCATCCTGCAGCAACTGCCGACCCGTCAGCCAGTGCAGTATCGCCTCTCCCTGCTCCCTGGTCAGGTCTGTTCCACAATTTTCTGCAACCTCCTGCAACAGGGTTTCAAAATCCGGAGCATCGTTCAGGTTACTGAGAAACAGATATTCTTCGACTCCAATACGATAGTAACTGTTTCGCATTGGATCCTCAAGAATATACCAGGATGTCCCTTTCTCAATTATCGGAGTGAAACGAAGTCCATTACGTAACCTGGGAAGAGAGAGCATTTTTCCTGTTTCCAAACCTTTTACCAGAGAGAGTCCCAAAGCTGCAGAAGGGTATACCACGGTTTTCGGAATAGAATCCATGCCAGTGGTTTTTTCCCGCCGTCAATATTCGCCCTGCCCTTCATCCCTGGACGAAGCCTGTCGTCCAGGTTTTCGAATTCCAGCTCGGCCAAAAAAACATTTCGATTATTACGGATTTCAGCTTCAGGTTTGATCCGCTGCAACTCTCCTCTCCAGACACGTCCTCTGAACGCATCAAAACGAACCTTAACAGGCATTCCCCGACCGACATAACCAATATCTTCCTCAGCCACGCCCAGTTCCACAATCATTTTATTCAAAGGAGCGACCTCAAACAGAACCTGTCCCTTGTTCACCGGACTACCCTGGATTCTCATCATATCTCCGGCAAGAACAATGCCGTCAATGGGGCTCGT
>NZ_JBPLBA010000125.1:0-11468 GCF_054039375.1 Desulfomarina sp.
ATTAAGGCACTTGCGCTGGAATTGTATCGTGCCCACAGAGTGGTGCATGAGACCAGGAGAACTTTGGAAAAAGCGTCTGCCGATGAGCAGGAAACATTGCAGAATAAACTTAAAAAAGCAGAAAATGAATACCGGATACTTCGAAATATGCTCGATGGAGAAAAAGAAACTGCTTCTTCAAGAAAGCGATTTTCTCGATTTTCCAGTTTTCAGTAAGCCTGGTTTTTCAGCGGACCTCGTCACTGTCAACATAGGCATAGGCGCTGTGTTTGTGAATGGATTCAAAACTTTCAACACCGGCTGAAAACCAGGTGATTTTCGGGTTTTCCAGGGCGGAGACAGCAACTTTTCTGACAACGTCTTCCACGAACATGGGGTTGTTAAAGGCTTTTTCCGTCACATATTTTTCATCCGGTCTTTTCAAAAGTGCGTACAATTCACATGAGGCGGATTCTTCAACCATTGTTATCAGGTCTTCGGCCCAGATGAAATTATTGAATTTCACATTGAGGGTAATTTCGGCCCGCTGGTTATGGGCACCGTCCTTGCTGATTTCCTTTGAACAGGGACAGAGTGTGGTGACAGGAACGGAGACACTTAAAATAAAGCCTTCGTCATCTCCGATACCCCCGGAGAAAGTGCAGCTGTATTCCATCAGGCTGTGGGTATTGCTTATGGGGGCTTTTTTCTTTATAAAATAGGGGAATGACATTTCCAGGCGCACACTTTTTGCCTGGAGCTTTTCCTTTACTTCTGAAAGAATGGATGAAAAACTGGTGACAGAGATTTCTCCAATGGATTCATTCAGGATAGACAGGAAAGTTTCCACACAGTTTTCCGTCTGTTCCTCTTCGAGCCGGGCCTGCATACAGATCGTCGCGATTGTATTTTGCAGGTTCCCGCTTTTTTCTTTTACCCGTACGGGGGTTTTTATATCTTTTAAACCGACAGTTTGAATGTGCATATCGCTGTCCCAGTATATAGTCCCTGAATTCGTGACGGTTTCGTGAATATTTTCAGGTAACAACATGAAAAGTTAATATAAATTCATTAAATACTCAAGGATTCAGGTAGTCTGTTGCAGATGCCGGTACGGCACTGTGTTAAAAAACGTTGTTCCGTTCCTGGTGATTAGTACCCTTTTTCATCATCTTCGACAACAGGCTTTTATTTTTCATCAAATATGTGTATTTTTGCAGTCTCCGGGAATCAAAAAAAAATCTTCATTTTTCTTCAATCCAATGAAAAAATCTCAACCGGATACGGTCAGACTGGACAAGTGGCTCTGGGCAGCCAGGTTTTTTAAAACACGCTCACTTGCCGCTAAAGCCGTGAACGGTGGCAGGGTCCATTTGAATGGAGCCAGAACCAAGGCCGCCAGGGCTGTGAAGATCGGGGACGATCTTTTTATTACCCGCGGTGAAATGGAATTCAGGGTGAAGGTCCTTGGCCTCTCTCTCTACAGGCGACCTGCAGCCGAGGCCCGTCTGCTCTATGAGGAATATGAGGAGAGTATCAAGGCGCGGGAGGAAAAAAGGGAAATGCGGCGAATGTTTCATGCCGGCTTTTCTTCACCATCGAAAAAGCCCGGCAAGCGTGATCGCAGGAAAATCAAGGAGTTTGTCAGAAAAGGATAGGTTCCGGACTCACAATGGAGAAGAATATGAAAAAAATAGAAAGGGCCCTGATCAGCCTCACGGACAAATCAGGAATTGAGGGTTTTGCAGCCGAACTCGCTGAATTGGGCATTGAACTGCTCTCCACGGGAGGAACAGCAAAAAAATTGCGGGACAGTGGGCTGGCTGTCATGGATGTTTCCGAGTTCACAGGTTTTCCCGAAATGCTCGACGGGCGGGTAAAAACTCTTCACCCCCTGGTGCATGGCGGTATTCTCAACCAGCGGGAAAACGGCGAACATCGGAAACAATGTGCTGAGCACGGGATTAAAAATATTGATATTATCGCCGTGAATCTCTATGCATTTGAAAAAACAGTGGCTGATCCGAACTGCAGCCTGGCTGATGCCATCGAAAATATTGACATTGGCGGTCCCACCATGCTGCGGGCGGCTGCCAAGAATTTCAATGATGTCACAGTCATTGTTGATCCTTCGGATTATTCCCTGGTGTTGCAGGAGATTAAAGAGAGCGGCAATACAACATTGAAGACAAGATTCATGCTTGCGGCCAAAGTCTTTGCGCTTACCTCCAGATATGATACGGCCATTTCAGAGTGGCTTGACAAGGTGGATGTTGAGAGTAACAGTTTCTTTTCCGGAGAATAATTATGCAGAAAATGGCGGTTCTGCTTTCGGGCAGCGGGCGGACACTCGACAATTTTCACAACCGCATTCAGGAGGGAAGCCTGGCTGGTGAAATTCAGGTGGTCTTATCCAATGTGAAGGATGTTCTTGGTCTGCAGAAGGCAGTCAATTACGGTTATCCGGCCTTTCATGCGGCGGATAATGATGAGATCAACAGGATTCTTGCCCAATATGAAATTGATATTATCTGCCTGGCCGGATACCTGAAACTGTACAGGCCGCCGGAAAAGCTGAAACGGGCTGTAATCAATATTCATCCCTCCCTTATCCCTTCCTTTTGCGGTGACGGTTATTACGGCAATATCGTTCACAGGGCTGTGAAGGCAAGGGGGTGCACGGTAAGCGGCTGCACGGTTCACTTTGCCGATGAAAATTATGACGAGGGACCAATCATCCTCCAGAAAACGGTTGAACTCGGCTATGATGATGATATTGACACCATCGCCACTACCGTTTTTGCAGCAGAATGTGAGGCCTTTCCGGAGGCGATAAACAGGGTGGATGAGATGGGCATTGATTTCTTCTGGGACAGGGTGGCCAGGTGAGCAATTACATTTCAGAGGTAATAAAATCATATAGTTGTTACCCCTGTGAGGAGTTATGGTGAGTTCTGAAAAAGAAATCAGGAAAAAAACAATACTGACGGAAAAAGACATTGATCTGGCCGTTCAGCGGATTGGTCTGCAGATTCTGGAAAGGAATCACAACTGCACATCACCGGCCCTTGTCGGCATCCATACCTGCGGTGTGAACCTGGCCCGTCGACTCCATGATTTTATTGAAAAACAGCGCAAAGTAACGGTCAGCTTCGGTACGCTGGACATTAATCTTTACCGGGATGACTGGAGCCTGATGAGCCAGAATCCAGTGGTTAAGACTACTGATATCAGCTTTGATGTGGATAATGCCGATATTATTCTGGTCGATGATGTGATTTTCACAGGTCGTACCATTCGTGCCGCCATGGACGCCATTATGGATTTCGGTCGTCCCAACAGTGTTCAACTTGCCGTACTGGTGGATCGGGGCGGTCGGGAACTGCCCATCCAGCCCGATTATACAGGTATGTGCGTCAGTGTCAGAAACAGGGAGAGAATTCAGGTCTCCTTCGCGGAGGCCGGTACTTTCTGCGAAGTATCCGTTGAAAGCTGATGGCCCGGATCGAACTTCTGGCACCCGCCGGAAACGAAGAGAATTTTCTTGCCGCCATGGATGCGGGAGCGGATGCCGTCTACGTGGGGGCGCCCGGATTTAATGCGCGAAATCTGGCAAGAGAATTACGGCTGGAAGAAATAGCGGCAATGATTTCTTACTGCCGCAGGCGGGGAAAAAAGCTCTATATAGCGGCAAACAGCCTTGTTCTTGAACGTGAACTGCCTGCTGTCATAAACAGCCTTGCCCTTCTTGAAGAACTGGAACCGGATGGCCTCATTGTCCAGGATCCCGGGATTGTCCATCTCGTCAGCCATTATTTTCCTGACCTTGCCCTCCACGCTTCAACCCTGATGACGGCCCATAATTCCGACAGTGTGAATTTTCTGTTCCAGCTCGGTTTCAGGCGGGTCGTGCTTGCCCGTGAGTTGACCTTAAAAGAGATTGCCACAATAGGTGAACGTTGTCCCGGAATGGAACTGGAGGTTTTTGTTCATGGTGCCATGTGTTTTTCCTATTCGGGGCTCTGTCTCTTTTCCTCTTACCTTGGGGGGAAAAGCGGGTTACGGGGGCGCTGTGTTCAACCCTGCCGCAGGTCGTACACCATATCGTCCAGCCGAGGGAGTGCAAAAAGCGGGAAGGGAGGGTATCTCTTTTCAATGAATGATCTGGCGGGGTTCGAGGCCCTGGAACCTTTGAAAAAAGCGGGGGTTGTTTCTTTCAAGATCGAAGGTCGGCTGCGTTCCGCCCGTTATGTTGATCATATTGTTCGGGCCTATCGGCTGGTGCTGGATGCCGGTCCCGTGGATATGGAAAAGGCACTGACTGAGGCGGTGAGACTGGCCCGGGAGGCCATGAGCAGAAAGACGAGTTCGGGATATTTCTTTTCTCCCCAGCCCGCCGGGGCAATAACTCCTTTTCATTCCGGCAATATGGGCACACATCTAGGTCGGTTTTCCACGATTAAAAAAGCAGGTGATGAGTCCATTTGTCGCTTTGTCCTGAAAAGCGCGCTGGCTGCCGGGGACCGGGTCCGTCTCCATTTTGAGCCTTCCGGTGAGCGTATCGCCTTTCGCCTGAAAAAACTCTTTGTTGCAGGAGAAGAAAAAAAAGAAGCGAAGGCAGGAGAAAGGGTTTCTCTGGCAGTGCCGGAAAAAGTTGCAGAAAGATTTATAAATAGGCATGGTCGGATTCTACGGCCCGGCCATAAAAACCCAATGAAAGTCCCGACTGCGGCGGTGCAATCTTCGGCTGCGGATTTTCAGATAAAACATGTAGATGTTTACAGGGTTGACGGTGGGGTGACGAAACGACTGGGAGCAGGACTTGATCCGGTAAAAGCGGCAGAAAACCTGGCCTATATTTCTGGGAGGATAAAGGGAAATGTTACTGTCATTTCGAGGGAATCCTGTGCGCCGGAAGGGGGAAAACAGGTGCAGTCCGGGCAGCGAAGGTTTTCTGCCGGGCGCTCTGCCGGACAGGTGCCTCTGGAATGGTGGCTCAAGACTGATTCCATTAAATCTGTCCAGTACAGACTGCCGTTTTCTCCTGATCGCCTTCTGCTCTGTTTTGAAAAGTCACTGATTTCCCAGGCTGGAATGGTCAAACGATACCTGGGCAGAGGGGCAAAAAAGGTCATCTGGGCCCTGCCGCCCCTTGTCATGGAAAACGATCTGGCGAGGGTAAAAAAGCAGATCAGACTGCTCGTCCGTTCCGGGTTCAGAAGCTTTCAGCTCGGGCACAGCAGTCAGCTCAGTCTGTTTAAAAACGAGAAGGTTCGGCTTTTT
The DNA here is from genome assembly GCF_054039375.1 of Desulfomarina sp. Lineage (NCBI taxonomy): Bacteria > Pseudomonadati > Thermodesulfobacteriota > Desulfobulbia > Desulfobulbales > Desulfobulbaceae > Desulfomarina > Desulfomarina sp. The sequence goes on from NZ_JBPLBA010000125.1 coordinate 5,263, forward strand.
GCTGATTACACACTCAATCTGATGAATAACCGGGCTCTCTTCTTTGCTGAAGAAATCGGTTTTGACGGGGTGCAGCTGGCAATAGAAATGGATAAATCATCCCTGTCTGAAGCTGTAGCTGGTTACAGGGAGTTGCGAAAACGGGAATGGCTCGGTGAGAAAAACGTCCATCTCTCCCTGGGATTAACGGTGTACGGTGCACCGGCCCTCTATACTTCGCGCCTGACTGTAAAGCAGTCTCAGGCAGAGAAACCGCTGGTCAGCCCCAGGAAAGAGCCTTTTGTTATCAGAAAAAAAGAGGGTTTCAGTCAGACATTCCCGCAAAAGCCGTTTTCCCTGCTGCCATGGCTCGGCGAACTGAAAGAGTTGGGGCTTGACTATGTGGTGGTGGATACCTGTGGCGGAAGATTCAATAAAAAAGAGCAGCAGGAACTGAAGGAAAGGTTGGCGGGAAGCGGCCGCTACTCCAGACTCTCTACCTTCAATTATTTCGGCAGGCTCGACTGAAGACCACCCTGAAAAGATCAGTTAGTGCGCTTTTCCCTTCCCTCGTCCAGTCTGCGCATACCCTCCATCAGCAGTTTCATGAAAAAACCGATTTCCGGGGTGCTGAAATCTTCCGGCGGAATACCGGGAGTGAACCTGAATCGTCCTGATTTTTCCTTTAGAATCTGATAGAAAGCCAAGTCACCTTCATATTTGCCATATTTGGCTTTGATGAGGGATCCCTGTCTGAAAGAGAACCTGGCGGTGCCGCCGGCCAGCTCGTTAATGGTGAGGATACCGGTTTTGTTGTTCATATTGAGTGTCTGAAAGAGAGCCTCGGGTGGAATCTCTGTGAGATTACCGATCATGCCGGAGGCAAGATCTTCGGCGCGAACCTTGTTGGAGCGGTTCAGCCTCTGGGCCATCAACCGGGAAAAATAAAGCTGGATCGCCGGATAATAATCGAGAATTTTATTGAAGTTCGGCTGGTCAATATAGAGGATTTTCGTCGGTTCCTTCACCTGGATTGTGGCGTTGATATTGTCATTGCAGATCAGGCTCATTTCTCCGAAGACATCACCCTTGTCAAGGGTTGATATAATGATTCCGGCATCGTTCAGGACGTTGACACTTCCTGAAACAATAATATAAAACCGTCCCCCCGGATCACCTTTGCGGATGACGATTTCACTGGTGTCGTAACTGTTGAGCCTGAAAAAACTGAGAACCGTATCCAGGTGTTTATCGTCAATATTTTTGAAAAAGGCGAAATCGCTCAATACATGGATCATGGACGCCAGTTCATTGGAATAGGTGTCAGTATGGTTGAACAGTTTTTCTTTCCTGCTGTGTTCCAGTCTGATGGAACCGGTACAGCCGCTGCAGCTGATCATGCAGAACGGGATCTTGTCTCCACGTTCGTACTGGACAAGGATTTTTCCAAGGTCTCCATTGAGAATCTTGCAGACCTTCTTGTCTGGAGGATACTTGACGATGGAGGTTGTGATAAAGCTGTTTTCAGAGTTGTTGGTGAGAGGAATTGCGATTCCTGTGAGCTCGAAGGAATCATCAAATTTATACAGGGGACACCTGCGATTTTCGACGATCCTGAATATTACCTTGGGAAAACCCATAAAATGCCTTTATATTTATATGAAAATCCGCGGTTGAGGGTTGTGCTTCCTCAGTTGGGATTTTCATTCGTTTTTTGTGATGGTGCCATACACAGTTCAGAAGCTATATCATCATCGAGTTGCTATTCCTGTGAGGAGTTACATGCCGGTTTATTCCTGAACAGGTGATCAGATTTCTATAAAAGGATAGCTTATCGTAACAGGCTGTGTCAAATGACCGGGAATCTTTTTCAGCCCCTGATACTGCAAGAATTTTGTAACCCAGGGAAACTTAATTCCTCACAGGATCGATGTGAAATACAATATAGGTTGACTTTATCTTTTTTCTGCATTATAAATTTTTTTCTTGCGAAATTGATTTCAAACCGGTATGAAAAGCGTCTGCATGTTCCGGTTGATTTGTTGATAAAGGCATGCATCAACAACAATACGCAATGAAGATTCGACTGTAACGGAACGGCCTTCGGTAGTGGGGTCTATAGATAGACATATTATATCGAAAGGATATGAGTTCAAAATATAAGGAGTAAATTCGTGGCTAATCATAAATCTGCTGAAAAAAGAAATCGTCAATCCCAGGTTCGTCGTTTGCGCAACAAGAGCAACAGGAGCAGGATGAAAACTGCAATTCGCAAAATTGATGAGGCTGTAGTTGCCGGTTCAGCCGATGAAGCCCGCGAGGCCCTCAAGCAGGCGATCCCGGTAATTGCAAAGACCGCTTCCAAGGGTACCATTCATAAGAAAACCGCATCGCGAAAAATTTCACGTTTGACAAAACGGGTAAACCAGATGACTGCTTAACCTGTTTTTACTTTTCATTAAAAAAGGCCATGGAATCATTGATTTCATGGCCTTTTTTGTTTTTTATTTTTTTCATTCCTTAATTTTTTCCTCACTGAAATAAAGAAAAAGGATTCATTTTCTGAAAAATAGTTTATTGTCTGTTCTTATGCATAGAAACATGTGGCCGGATTTCCCTCCTGATGGTGAGGAAAAAGGCGAGGGCAGGAAAGTGAAAAGAGGCGATTACGGTGCAGTGGTAATAAAATCATATCTGATCACCCATGAAACTCAGTCAGTTTGGGGATGCGTCTGCCTTGTCAGGCTGACTTTTGTTCGTAAATAAAAAAACATATATAAGCCCGGTGAGTAGGTAGTTATGGAAATGGATTATAAAAATTTTTATCCAGGAATATCCGAAGTCAGGTCGGCAATGACCACCTCGAAACTGGTGCCGGTCTGCACCAGGATTGTGGCCGACCTGGATACGCCTCTGACGCTTTTTGCCAAGGTTGTTGCGGATCATCGACATATTTTCCTTTTTGAAAGCATGGAGGGGGGAGAAAAATGGGGAAGGTTCTCCTTTATCGGTTTTGATCCTCTGGTTCTCTTTTCTTCCAGCGGAGACGATATCAATATCAGTAGAATCAAGGATGGGATTTGTGACGAAAGGAGCTTCAGAGGGAATCCCGTGGCGGCGTTAAAGGAGCTGATTGATGATCTGGCTGTACCGGAATATGAAATGCTGCCCCGGTTCTGTGGAGGTGCGGTTGGGTTTTTGGGATATGATATGGTCCGTTTCATGGAGGACCTTCCAGATGAGCGCTCTTCTCTGGATCTGCCGGATTCCGCTTTTATAATCCCGGGAACTGTGCTCGTTTACGATAATCTGAAACAGACGGTAACAGTTGTTCGCTGGATCTGGAGTGACGAAGAAAGGGTTGAGCTGCTTTACCGGGAAGCCTGCGAGAGCCTGCGCGGAGTGATAGATGTGATCCATAAACCTGTGCCGTCAGCATTTTCTCAACAAAGCAGTAAAGGACTATCAACTTCCCATGTTTTCAAACCAAATATGGAAAAGGAGCAGTTCTGCCGGATGGTGGAACGGGCAAAGGAATATATTCGGGCGGGCGATATTATTCAGGTAGTTCTTTCCCAACGGTTTCATACCACAACGGAATTATCTCCCCTTGTTCTTTACCGGGCCTTGAGGCATATCAATCCCAGTCCATATCTTTTTTACCTGCAGCTTGACGATATCATTCAGATCGGTTCTTCCCCGGAGATTCTTGTGAGAAAAGAGGGGAATAATATAGAGCTGCGACCCATTGCCGGTACACGGCCGAGGGGTGAGAATCTTGAAGAGGATGCGGTCCTGGAAAAAGAGCTGCTTGCCGATCCCAAGGAGACAGCCGAGCACCTGATGCTTGTGGATCTCGGTCGTAATGATGTGGGCAGGGTTGCGGAAGGGGGGCAGGTGGAGGTGCAGGATCTGCTGGTGATTGAGCGTTACAGCCATGTGATGCACATTGTTTCCGGCATCCATGGTAAAATCGCGGAAGGAAGAGATCAGTTTGATGTGATGACAGCTTGTTTTCCGGCGGGAACAGTGAGCGGTGCCCCGAAAATTCGGGCCATGCAGATCATCGATGAACTGGAGCCGGAAAAACGTGGTGCCTATGCCGGGTCAGTCGGCTATTTTGGTTTCACCGGGAATATGGATTTCTGTATTACCATCAGGACTTTTGTCATGCGCGGAAAAGATCTATGGGTTCAGGCAGGAGCGGGAATCGTTGCTGATTCTGATCCGGAAAAAGAGTTTGAGGAGACAATCAATAAATCGCTGGGGCTGCGTCGCGCAGTGGAACTTGCCGAGAAGGGTTTTTAAAATGCTTGTTATTATAGATAATTATGATTCGTTCACCTATAACATCGTCCAGACAGTCGCGGTAAATGGATTTCAGGAAGGGCGCGCGGAAGACATTCGGGTTTTTCGCAATGACCGGATCACGGTAGAGGAAATTGAACAGCTGCAACCGGCACGGATATTGGTCTCCCCTGGGCCGTGTACGCCAAAAGAGGCTGGGATTTCCATGGAGGCTATCCGTTATTTTGCCGGAAAAATTCCGGTTCTCGGGGTTTGTCTTGGTCATCAGTCCATGGGGGAGGCTTTTGGTGGTACGGTTGTCAGGGCCAGGAGGATAATGCATGGAAAAACCAGCCCAATGTATCATGACGGTAAAGGGGTTTTTACAGGCCTGCCCAATCCCTTTGAAGGAATGCGTTACCATTCTCTTATTGTGGAGGAGAGTGATCTGCCCGACTGTTTTGAGGTGACCTGCAGGACGGATGAAGGAGAACTGATGGGCATCAGGCACCGGGAAATGCTGCTGGAGGGAGTGCAGTTTCATCCCGAATCAATAATGACACCGGACGGTGTAAGCCTGCTGAGGAATTTCATGAGCAGAAATTATCCGGAAATGTATAATTCTGCACAAAAATAAAAAAAAGAAAAAAATGTCAAAATATAATATGGATATCAGAAAAGCGATTGACAGGGTGGTTGGCAGGCAGGATCTGAAGGAAGAGGAAATGGTTATCGCCATGACGGAAATCATGGAAGGCAGCGCCACTCCCGCGCAGATTGGGGCCTTTATAACAGCCCTGCGCATGAAAGGAGAGACAATAGAGGAAATTGTGGGGGCGGTCAAGGTGATGCGGGCCAAGGCAACTTTTGTCGACTCCGGTGTGGATCTGTCAAATGGTGAGATTTTAATGGACATTGTCGGGACCGGAGGTGACGGTTCCGGAACCTTCAATGTTTCCACAACCACCGCTTTTGTGGTCGCTGCTGCAGAAATACCAGTTGCAAAACACGGCAATCGGGCCATCTCATCAAATTGCGGCAGTGCTGATGTCCTTGAAGCCCTGGGGGTTAATCTTTCCCTGTCTGCTGAGCAGATTTCAGACTGCGTGCAGACTGTCGGGATCGGTTTTCTTTTTGCACCGATGCTCCACGGGGCAATGAAATATGCCATCGGGCCCAGACGCGAGATTGGTATCCGTTCAATTTTTAATATTCTGGGACCCATGACCAACCCGGCCGGGGCCAATGTCCAGCTCACCGGTGTTTTTGCAAAGGAACTGACAACCGTCATGGCAGAGGTGCTGGTCCGTCTTGGCATGAAAAGGACGCTTGTGGTCTGGGGAGAAGGTAATCTGGATGAATTGACTCTCACCGGGAAGTCATACATTGCTGATGGCAGTAATGGAAAAGTGACAAATTATACTATTACACCGGAAGAGGTCGGGTTGCAGCGGGCAGCTCTAGAAGACATCCGGGGTGGATCTACCCCCCAGGAGGCGGCTGAGCAAGTGCGTGATGTCCTGGGAGGTGTTGCAGGGGCAAAACTCGATATGGTTCTGCTCAACGGCGGGGCGGCCCTGATGGTCGCAGGCAAGGTAAAAAACCTGAATGATGGTGTTGCCATGGCACGCGAACTCATAGATTCCGGCGCAGCCAAGGAAAAGCTGGATCAACTTGTACATTATTCAGAAAAGATCACTTCATGATTTAAATATAGACAAACCGGCCCGAACTCTGGCGGCCGGTTTCTCCTCTTCAGTTGTCCTCTGTATAGTTCAAGTATTTCTTTACCAGCTGGTATCATTACCTGTTTAAACGGGTCCTTCTCTGGAAATTGTTTGGCGTATTTCTACGCTATTGATTGTTCTGTTACTCAATAATCAGCTTGATTTAGAAGCAAGATCCGGTTATGAATTTTGTCAGGCAAGAGCGTGTTTTTT